>JAEYRR010000260.1 GCA_023435505.1 Bacillota bacterium
CTTCTCTTCCTTTGGTGAAGTGTATTGTTCTTTCATAGTAAGACATTTCTTTGGACAAACCTCTACACATAAACCACAGGCTAAACAGCCAAAACGTTCAATTGCCCATACCTTATCCACTCGATTGACTTGAATGCAGGCAGTTGGGCACCTTCTTGAACATATCCCACAATAAATGCAGGATTCCACATCGATCTGTATGTGTCCTCTAGCCCCTGGTTTTAATTCCATAGGAACCTTGGGATATAACCTAGTGGCGGGCTTAGAAAATAAATTCCGAAAGGCGATTTTGGAAAAGTTCATTATTTTCATCTTATCACCTCTCTGTACAGCTGATACATGGGTCTATGGTCAGTATTAATGTTGGCACATCTGCCAGATCACAGCCTTTTAAGGTCTCTAGCATTGCAGGAAGATTAGCAAACGTAGGGGTTCTTACTCGCATACGATCTAAAAACTTGGTGCCATTTCCCTTGGTATAATAGATAACTTCACCTCTAGGTTGTTCCAGTCTCGCAAAAAATTCTCCATTCGGCGTTCCCTTTACAATAGCACTAATCTCTCCTTGTGGAATCTTCCCAATTGCCTCTTCGATTAAAGCGATTGATTGAAATATCTCATGTATTCGAACCTCACAACGTGAGAAGCTGTCTCCAGCTTCTGCAATAATCGGTTCAAATTCTAACTCACCATATACTGCATATCCGGTCTGGCGAATGTCGGACTTAATTCCACTGGCACGGCCCATTGGCCCTACAGCCCCCAAATCATACGCCTGTTGCTTCGTCAATACACCAACGCCACGCAATCTGGTATTCACCGTATAATCAGATAGGAATACCTTACCAATGATCTCAACTTCCTTTTTCATATCCTTTAACATAGAGGAAAAAAGGGCTAGCATCTTGTTGTCCATATCTCGCCGAACACCACCTATTTGATTAACAGAGAAGATTACACGGCCACCGGTAGAATACTCAAACATATCCAGTATCTTCTCGCGGAGTCTCCAAGATTGCATAAACAAGCTCTCAAAACCAAAAGCATCGGCAAGTAAGCCAAGCCATAAAAGATGACTATGTATCCTAGATAATTCCGCCCAGATTACACGCAGATAACCTGCCCTTTCTGGTACCTCCACATCCATAATGGACTCCACCGACTGGCAATAGCCCATACCATGCATAAAACTACAAATCCCACAAATCCGTTCCGCTACATATACATAGTCAACGTAATCTCTCTTTTCCACCAGTTTTTCTAGTCCTCTATGTACAAACCCTATAGAGGGAATCGCTTCTATTACCTTTTCATCCTCAAGCACTAGATCCAAATGAATTGGTTCAGGAAGCACAGGATGCTGTGGTCCAAATGGTACAATAGTTCGTTCTGACATAGCTTTACTCTCCTTTTGGGGTATTGAATGGAGTTTTTACCGCTGTGCGATAAAAATTGCCTTGATAGTCTAGTGATATCATCATGATTTTTATTCCAAATAAATCTTTCAACTCATTTTCATATAGAAATGCATAGCTGTAGATACTACTGATACTCGTGATCTCGTCCTCTTGTCTTATGTGGATACGAACTGCTTCTAACCGGTTTAAAAGGTCAAAGGAGTAGGTTAACTCAAAACCTTCTTCCAGTCTGGTTGCACAGATTTGCACGAGACGGTACCCATCATGCTTATAATGCAACGTTTCTGTTATCAATTTATCTGTATCAATTAGCCTGATTGTCTGTTCCATCTGTTACCTGATACCTTCTTTCCTTCTCGTTTAGAATTCCTATTGCTTTCACAATGCCATCAATGATGGCCTCAGGTCTTGCCGCACATCCTGCCACATACACATCCACAGGAATCACCTTATCTACTCCGCCGATGATATTATAGCAATCTTTAAATACCCCAGCATTGCAGGCACAGATGCCGATTGCTACTACTACCTTCGGTTCAGGCATCTGCTCATAAATCTGTTTTACCACGTCTTTGTTCTGTTCATTAATCCCACCGGTGACAAGAAAGATATCTGCATGCTTAGGATTTCCTGTATTAATGATGCCAAAACGTTCCGCATCATAGACAGGGGTCAAACAAGCCAGCACTTCTATGTCACAGCCATTACAACTAGAGCCGTCATAATGAATGACCCAGGGCGATTTCGACATAAATGACATACTACTCCTCCACTATAATTCGTCTATCTTAAATAATTAAGGATCAGAAGGTTAGTCATACCAAGTACAACTGCTACAACCCAAGTGATTTTTAACATAAGCTGCCATTTCATTCTTGCACATGTAATATCTATCATGATTTCAATAAAATATGCTACTACACATGCTATAATTCCTAGGATCAAGGAAGGCATATCTGCAAAACCAAAGAAGAGCACTACCATCCCTAACAAAAACACGGTCTCATACCAATGAGCAATCTCGGTAATTCCCAATACACGACCAGAGAATTCTACAGTGGAACCCTTCACCATCTCCTGGTGGGCATGATGTGATGTACTTAAATCAAATGGTGATTTTCTGAATTTAATTGTTAATATAAATAGAAATCCTATAAACATTCCTGGTAGGTATCGTAATGCAAGTCCGCCATTCTTAAGGATATCCTCAACACTAAAGCTACCGGTAGCCTTATAAAAGCCAACAGCTACCAATAACAGCATTGGCTCATAGGATACCATCTGTACCAATTCCCTCTGGGCACCCATTGTTGCATAAGGTGAATTAGAGGAGCAGGATGCCATAATCAGGTAGATCTCTGCCAATGTCAGTGCGAATAGTACAAGCAGAATATCTCCTCCTGCAAAAAATAAGCCTCCTGTAAACAATATAAACACGAGATAACCAATGATAAAAAAGTTCTGCAGATTGTTTACTACGACTCTATCCTTATGGAACAGCTTCAAAACATCATAAAATGGCTGTAATACAGGCGGGCCAACTCTCCCCTGTAACCGTGCAGTAAGCTTACGATCCAAGCCCTGTAACAAGCCACCTACAAAAGGTCCTACTAGAACAAAAGCAAGTATACATATTATTCTGATCGTCCCTGCACCCATTACAATACGCCTCCGACTCCTACGATAATTGTAATTGCGATAAAAAATGCCGCACTTACAATCGCAGGTATTAATAAACGTTTTTCTCCAACATAATCTTCCAAATACCAATTTGCTAAGTACATTTTTTTATTTTCACCAAAGGAATCGACAAAGCTTCGGTCATCACCTTCATTTACTCCTGCCATATAAGAAGGCACAATTTTGTTATTTTTACTGAACGTAAGGAAACGAATAGCAAAGGGGATCACAGCAATGGTAGCAAGCATTAGTCCCATGATGTTGATATTTCCTTGGCGGATCACAATAGGAGCATTTACTCCAAATATATCCACAAGAAATGGTTCAATTAAATGATCCGATATAAATGGGAAAAGCAGGCATAAAGATACCATGATACCAGCATGGGTCAATAAGGAGAACCATTGATTCCCCTTCACCCTTTTTGGAATCCTTTCACTGTTATGTAAAACCGCAACTAATTTACTGATCCATTTTGTCCAATAAAATAGAGTTGCCGCGCTTCCAAAAACAAGGAAAAAGATAAGCAACATACTATCCGAATCAACAAAGGACTTCAGGGCTGCCCATTTTGAAATCAGCATTCCAAAAGGTGCTAAAAACATGCCGGCAATTCCAATAATCAGTACTAACGCCATCTCTGGTAATTTTACGATTAAGCCGTGCATATCCTCAATGTCTCTGCTTCCTGTGATATTCTCTACGGCACCTACCGATAAGAACATTAAGGATTTAGAGACTGCATGAAAGATTACTAATAAGACTGCTGCCCAAATGGATTCTGTCGTACCGACACCTGCACAGGCTGCAATGAGCCCTAAGTTGGCAATCGTAGAGTATGCTAGAAGCTTTTTGGCATCACGTTGGGATATTGCCAGCAGAGAGGCCATCAAAAAGGTAAAACCGCCAATGGTAGTCACAAGAAATCCTGCTATGCTACCATGCATCACAGGAGAGAGACGAATCAGCAGATACACCCCCGCTTTCACCATCGTTGCTGAATGTAGAAGTGCCGAACTTGGAGTCGGTGCTACCA
>JAEYRR010000301.1 GCA_023435505.1 Bacillota bacterium
GATTGCAGATTCTACTGAAGCAATGGCAATGGCCCATGCCTTTGATGGTCTTGTTATGGTTCCAAACTGTGACAAAAATGTACCCGGACTTTTAATGGCAGCAGCCAGGGTAAATATTCCTACTGTATTTGTCAGTGGTGGCCCAATGCTTGCTGGTCGTGTAAAGGGAGAGAAGAGAAGCCTTTCTAGTATGTTTGAAGCAGTTGGTGCTTGTGCTGCCGGAGCTATGTCGGAGGAAGAGGTAGAAGAATTTGAGAATAAGGTATGCCCAACCTGTGGTTCCTGTTCTGGTATGTATACTGCAAACTCCATGAACTGCTTAACAGAAGCTCTGGGAATGGGCCTTAGAGGGAATGGAACTATTCCTGCTGTTTATTCAGAACGTATCAAACTTGCAAAGCATGCAGGAATGAAGGTGATGGAACTAGTAGACAGGAATATCTGTCCTAGAGACATTATGACAGAGAACTCCTTTATGAATGCTTTAACAGTGGATATGGCTCTAGGCTGTTCTACCAACAGTATGCTTCATCTGCCAGCTATTGCGCATGAGGCAGGAGTAGAGCTTAATGTAGACATTGCCAACAGCATTAGTGCAAAGACTCCAAACCTTTGCCACCTTGCACCTGCAGGACCTACTTATATGGAGGATCTTAATGAAGCTGGTGGAGTATATGCGGTAATGAATGAATTAACGAAGAAGAATTTACTGTACTTAGATGGTATGACCGTAAGTGGCAAGACTATGGGAGAAAATATCAAAGGCTGTGAAACCACAATCCTGAGGTTATCCGCCCTATAGAGAATCCATACAGCGAGACAGGAGGCATTGCCGTACTAAAGGGTAACATTGCTCCAGATTCTGGTGTTGTAAAGCGTTCAGCTGTTGTTCCTGAGATGATGGTTCATGAAGGTCCTGCTAGAGTATTTGACTGTGAGGAGGACGCCATTGCAGCTATTAAGGATGGAAAGATTGTAGCAGGGGATGTTGTGGTTATCCGTTATGAGGGACCTAAGGGTGGCCCTGGTATGAGAGAGATGTTGAATCCAACATCAGCTATTGCGGGCATGGGACTTGGCTCTTCGGTAGCTCTTATAACAGATGGTCGTTTCTCAGGGGCTTCTAGAGGTGCTTCTATTGGGCACGTTTCACCTGAGGCAGCAGTAGGTGGCCCAATTGCCCTTATTGAAGAAGGAGATATTATAAAGATAGACATTCCAGCCAATACATTAAATGTAGATGTTTCTGATGAAGAGATGGCAGAGCGCCGAGCAAAATGGCAGCCTAGAGAGCCAAAGATCACTACAGGCTATCTGGCGCGTTATACTGCTATGGTTACTTCTGGTAATCGTGGAGCCATCCTTGAAGTACCACATAAATAATAACATGTAGTAATGTAAGGATTACGAGGAAGAGGTGTAACATGCAATTAACAGGGTCTGAAATATTAGTTGAATGTTTAAAGGAACAGGGCTGCGATACCATTTTTGGATATCCAGGGGGAAGTGTATTAAATATATATGATGAGCTATACCGTCATAAAGATGAGATCAATCATGTGTTGACCTCCCATGAACAGGGAGCAGCTCATGCAGCAGATGGTTATGCAAGAGCAACCGGTAAGGTTGGAGTATGTCTAGCTACCTCCGGACCAGGGGCAACAAACCTGGTTACAGGAATTGCTACGGCTCATATGGACTCTGTTCCTATGGTAGCCATTACCGGAAATGTAACGGTTCCTCTTCTTGGAAAGGATAGTTTCCAAGAGGTGGATATAGCAGGTATCACTATGCCGATTACGAAACACAATTTCATTGTGAAGGATGTAAATAAACTGGCAGATACCTTAAGAAGAGCTTTTACCATTGCAAAAACAGGAAGACCGGGACCGGTTTTGGTAGATATTGCAAAGGATGTAACGGCTAATAAGGCAGAATACACAAAAGTGGTTCCTGAGGAAGTGAAACGTGTTTCTGAAACAATAAAGAATGAAGATGTGAAGAAGGTCCTTAAGTTAATTCACAAAAGCCAGAAACCTGTCATCTTTGTGGGTGGTGGTGCAGTTCTCTCTGAGGCAGAGAAGGAGTTAGCAGAGTTTGTAAAGAAGGTGGATGCTCCTGTAACCGATACCCTTATGGGTAAGGGTGCATTTGATGGAGAAAATCCATATTATACAGGTATGTTGGGAATGCATGGTACTAAAACAGCGAACTTAAGTGTAACCCAGTGTGATTTATTAATTGCCATTGGAGTAAGATTTTCTGACCGCGTTACTGGAAATGTTAAGAAATTTGCCAAGGATGCTAAGATTGTCCAGATAGACATTGATCCGGCTGAGATTAATAAGAATGTAATCGTAGACCAAAGTATCATTGGGGATGTAAGAGAAGTTCTTAAGGTTGTAAATGCCCAGTTGGAAAAACAGGATCATAGTCAGTGGATAGAGCATGTGATGGAGATGAAGAAAGCCTACCCTCTGACCTATCACAAGGAGAAGTTAAGTGGTCCATATATTATTGAAACCCTTTATGAATTGACAAAAGGCGATGCCATTATCACAACAGAGGTGGGACAGCATCAGATGTGGGCTGCCCAGTTCTACAAATACAAGTATCCAAGGACTTTCCTGACATCTGGTGGTCTTGGTACTATGGGGTATGGTTTAGGAGCCTGTATAGGAGCTAAGTATGGCTGTCCGAATAAGACAGTGGTAAATATTGCAGGTGACGGATGTTTCCGTATGAACATGAATGAGATTGCCACAGCAGCCCGATACAATGTACCAATTATTGAGATTATATTTAACAATCATGTTCTTGGTATGGTAAGACAGTGGCAGAATTTATTCTATGGGGAGAGATACTCCTACACTGTGTTAAAAGATAAACTAGATTATGTAAAGGTTGCAGAAGCTATGGGTGCCACTGCTTTCAGGATAACTGATAAGAATGAAGTGGAGACAACTCTTAGAAAAGCCTTAGAAATCAATGGTCCAGTTGTAATAGAGTGCGTTCTGGATTGTGATGATAAGGTGTGGCCAATGGTTGCTCCAGGAGCTGCAATTAGTGAAGTATTTTCTGAAGAAGATCTACAAAATAGTGCAAAATTATAAACTTTGTTAAAGATATTGACTAAGATTTATCAAAGTCATATAATAAAAACAGTATTTATATAATATGCTTATTAAAGGAGGAAATGAGAAATGGGACGTGTGTATAATTTTTCGGCTGGTCCAGCAGTATTACGAGAAGAAGTTTTAAAAGAAGCGGCTAATGAGATGTTAGATTACAGAGGTACTGGCATGAGTGTTATGGAGATGAGCCATCGTTCAAAAGCTTATGAACAGATTATTAATGAAGCTGAGCAAGACCTTAGAGATCTAATGAATATTCCTGATAACTATAAGGTATTATTTTTACAGGGTGGAGCTTCCCAACAGTTTGCTATGATTCCTATGAATCTTATGAAAAATAAGGTTGCAGACTATATCATTACTGGTCAATGGGCTAAAAAAGCTTATCAGGAAGCAAGTATCTATGGAAAGGCTAATGCTATTGCATCCTCTGCAGATAAGACATTTTCTTATATTCCAGATTGCTCTGACTTACCTATCAGTGAAGATGCTGACTATGTGTACATATGTGAAAACAATACAATCTATGGGACTAAATTTAAGACATTACCTAATACGAAAGGCAAGACTTTAGTTGCCGATGTATCATCCTGTTTCTTATCCGAACCTGTTGATGTATCAAAATACGGAGTAATCTATGGTGGCGTTCAGAAGAACGTAGGACCTGCAGGTGTTGTTATCGCAATTATTCGTGAAGACTTAATTACTGATGATACCTTACCAGGAACTCCAACTATGTTAAAGTATAAAACACATGCTGATAACGATTCCTTATACAATACTCCACCTGCATATGGAATTTATATCTGCGGTAAAGTGTTTAAGTGGTTAAAGAAGATGGGCGGACTTGAAGCTATGAAGAAACATAACGAAGAGAAAGCTAAAATCTTATATGACTTCTTAGATGAGAGTGAAATGTTTAAAGGTACAGTTCGCAAAGAGGATCGTTCCTTAATGAATGTTCCATTTGTAACTGGTAATGAAGAGTTAGATGCTAAGTTTGTCAAAGAAGCAAAAGCTGCTGGTTTTGAAAACTTAAAGGGTCACAGATCTGTTGGTGGAATGAGAGCTAGTATCTACAACGCAATGCCTAAAGAAGGCGTTGAGAA
>JAEYRR010000305.1 GCA_023435505.1 Bacillota bacterium
GGTTATATTGGTTTCATCTAACAGCATAATATTTGCCTTAGACAGCAAATTGCTGAGGGAAGCCTCTTCCTCACGGACAAGAAGATTATTTATGTAACTTTTGGTGGTTATAAAACAGTCGGTAATCTCTTTAATTGGGAAAAAGTCCAGATCACGTTGCTTGTCTGCCTGCCCGATCAATCCAATATCAAGTTTGTTTTCCTCTAAAAGTGCAATTGTTTTAAAGGTAGATTGACAGCTGATTGTAATTCTAATATGTGGATGTTTCTCTACAAACGCTTTCAGATACGGCAAAAGGAGAAATTTGCATAAAGTGGTGCTGACACCGATTCGAATATGTCCAATCCCCAGAGTTTTAATCTTATTAATCCGTTGATTAGCAAGCTCCAGGGAATTAAAGGCTGTAGAGGTAGATTCAAATAGAATTTTGCCTTCCTCTGTCAATACGACACCGCGACTATTGCGATAAAACAGAGGAACATCTAAAATGGATTCTAGTTTGCTGATGGATTTGCTTATAGCCGGTTGGCTGATATATAACTCTTTTGAAGCTTTGGATATATTGCCGGCTTTTGCTACTGTATGAAAGATACGGTACAGAGATAGATTTTGTTCCATGTTTCCTCCCTTTCCTAACTGTTTGCAGTTAGGATGTTTTCAATAGTTTCTTTCTTCAAGTCTGTTATTAAAATGCATTTCTCTGGTGAGCTATTCGCCACTAAGTCTTTTTGGGGACGCAAAGATAATTCCATACATATAAGGTCTCTCCATGCACCATGTTTATACCCTGTCTTTTCATACATCCCACAGGTTGTAAACCCTAATTTCTCATGAAATCTGACACTTGATTCATTGGGATAGGAAATATAGACATAGACATGATAATATCCCTGAAGTTTTAACAGAGCTATTAAAGCCTGATAAAGCTTTTTGGCAATTCCAGTATGATGATAATCAGGGTGTACATATATGGAGGTTTCCACATCCCAAGAAAAAGCAGCCCTAGTTTTAAAGCTAGATGCATAGGCATAGGCTACAATTTTTCCTTCATCACGATAAACCAAATAAGGGTATTGGGCGTTAACTAATCTAATTCGCTGAGTGAATTCTTCTAAGGTTGGCACCTCATATTCAAAAGTAATTACGGTATTTTTTATATATGGGGCATAGATCTCCAAGATTTCTTTGGCATCTGCCTCGGAAGCTAGGGATATACCTTGATTCATAACATCAATCCTTTCCTTATATGCCAAAGAGCTCCGTCTTTGCGCCAAATAAAATTATAACTTATGGTTATAGCTTCTATTCGTATTATGTATTTTTATTATATCAAATTTTATGCTATACTTTCAATAGTAAGTGAGAAAGAGCATTTAAGGAGGACGATGCAATGGGAATGACAATGACACAGAAGATTTTAGCCGCCCATGCTGGTTTAGATAAGGTTGTTGCTGGACAATTAATAGAGGCAAATCTTGATTTGGTTTTAGCCAATGATATTACCGGTCCAGTTGCGATACATGAAGTGGAAAAACTGAATAAGAAGACAGTATTTGATAAAGATAAAATTGCTCTTGTACCTGACCACTTTGCACCGAATAAAGATATTAAGTCTGCTGAACACTGCAAATGTCTTAGAGAATATGCTATGAAACACAATATTACTAACTATTTTGAAGTGGGTGAAATGGGAATTGAACATGCCCTTCTTCCTGAAAAAGGTCTGATAGTAGCAGGAGAGACTTGTATTGGAGCAGATTCACACACTTGTACATACGGAGCTCTTGGAGCATTTTCCACAGGAGTAGGCTCTACTGACATGGGTGCTGGTATGATTACCGGTAAAGCATGGTTTAAAGTTCCATCTGCCATTAAGTTTGTGCTTACTGGTAAACCATCTAAATGGGTAAGCGGTAAAGATGTAATTCTCCATATTATTGGAATGATCGGTGTGGACGGAGCTCTTTATAAATCCATGGAATTTACTGGAGATGGAATAAAGAATCTTTCTATGGATGATCGTTTTACTATTGCGAATATGGCAATTGAGGCTGGGGCAAAGAATGGGATATTTCCTGTAGATGAGCTGACTATTGCATATATGGAGGAACATTCTAAAAAGAGTTACACAATCTATGAAGCAGATGAGGATGCGGAGTATGATGAAACATATACTATAGATTTAAGTACTTTAGAGCCAACGGTAGCATTTCCACATTTACCTGAAAACACAAGGAAAGTAAAAGATGCAGGGGAAGTTAAGATAGATCAGGTTGTGATTGGATCATGTACCAATGGAAGAATTGAAGATTTACGTGTGGCAGCCAAAGTGCTAGAAGGACGTCATGTGGCAAAAGGACTTCGTGTTATTGTAATTCCTGCGACGCAGGCTATTTACCTTAAATCAATTGAAGAAGGTTTGACTCAAACCTTTATCAAAGCAGGAGCCATCGTTTCTACTCCAACCTGTGGCCCATGTCTAGGAGGCTATATGGGGATACTAGCAGCAGGAGAGCGTGCGATATCTACGACAAACAGGAATTTTGTTGGTAGAATGGGGCATGTGGAGTCTGAAGTGTATCTTGCAAGCCCAGCAGTAGCAGCCGCCAGTGCAGTTACCGGATTTATCAGTCAACCATCTGACATTGGTTTATAGAGCATACGTAGGTATTGATATATTTATGAAATAAGGGAAATGGAGGTTTGGTATCTGGTAGTAATATCAGATACAGCTTGACTGTTTCATACAGTCCAACCATATAAATAAATAGGAATCAGTGATAATTTAGGCAACATTAGTTGTGATACGTACAGACTATTTAGAAGGAGGATATCTATGAGGGCTTTAGGAAAAGTTCACAAATACGGAGATAATGTAGATACAGATGTAATAATTCCTGCTAGATATCTCAATTCTTCTGACCCAGCTGAGTTAGCGAAGAATTGTATGGAGGATATAGATCCGGAATTTATAAATCGAGTTCAAAAAGGTGATATTATTGTGGCAAACAAGAACTTTGGATGTGGTTCTTCTAGGGAGCATGCTCCCATTGCCATAAAAGCAGCTGGTATCAGTTGCGTGATTGCAGAAACATTTGCCAGAATATTTTTTAGAAACTCCATTAATATTGGGTTACCAATCATTGAATGTCCAGAGGCTGCAAAGACTATTGAGGCTGGAGATGAGGTAGAAATAGATTTTGATACAGGTGTTATACATGATGTTACAAAGGGTATGAGTTTTCAGGGCCAGGCATTTCCTGCCTTTATGCAGAAGATTATAGAAGCAGAGGGCCTGATGAACTATATCAATCAACAGTAGGTATTAATCAAGCGATTCGTTGAATCGGCCATAGAAGGAAAATAGAAATGCAGCTCCATGGCTTACGGCTATGGAGCTGCATTTGGCCTAATTATAATATAAAAAGTGGTAGGAATCCCTCTTGTCTTTCTTCATAACCCGTGTATAAAATATCGTATATGGGTAAGAATAGTGGCTGTAATACATTATCATGTCAGATATATGAAAAGGTTATGAAAGGAGCCAGTTTATGAAGGATAACGATCAATTTGATGATGAATTCTACGACTATGATGATCGGGTAGACTCCATGGAGGATTCTTATGGGGACGCTTACGAGGATTATGAAGATGAGGAAGATGAGTACGAATACGAAGATGAAGAAGATGTCGAGGATGAATATGACTACGAGGATTTTATAGAAGGACAGTATGATGAAAGGGATGATTAAGAAAGTATCTGTTATGAGAGAGTTTTTTGGTACCTCTTGACAGAACTGGAAGAATCATTTATAATGTCGATAACTTCATCGGATTGTCCGATGGCAAGGACGAGTACGTATCACTGAATACCCAGAACAAAGACAGCCGAAGTGCGTCTGCATGTAGGAATATGTCTCGTAATGTGTAAGGACTAATGTCGCCCTAAGTAAGAATTCTTACTTAGGGCTTTTTCATACATAAAATTGTATGAGTTTTAATATACAGTAAAATCAATTAAAGAAAGGGTGTTACTTGATGCATTTTAATATAGCTTTAATTCCTGGTGATGGAATCGGACCAGAAATCGTAAGGGAAGCAACAAAGGTACTTAACAAAGTAGGTTCTATCTACGGACATTCCTTTACATACACAGAGGTTTTAATGGGTGGCGTCAGTATTGATGCAACCGGGTATCCTTTAACAAAAGAAGCTTTAGAGACAGCAAAAGCCAGTGATTCTGTATTACTGGGCGCAGTAGGTGGGAAGGTTGGACAGTCCAACTGGTATGAGCTTCCACCAGACAGACGTCCGGAAGCAGGCCTTCTTCAGATTAGAAAAGGTCTGAACCTATTTGCTAACATACGACCTGCTGTTTTATTTGACGAATTAAAGGGAGCTTGTCCACTGAAGGACAGCATTGTGCAGGATGGCTTTGATTTTGTAGTAATGCGAGAACTTACAGGAGGCCTTTACTTTGGAGAACGTAAGACAGTAGAAGAAAATGGAGTCAGAAAAGCGATTGATACTCTTACATATGACGAAAATGAAATAAGAAGAATTGCTAAATGGGGCTTTGACATTGCCATGAAGAGAAATAAAAAGGTCTGTTCTGTAGATAAGGCAAATGTACTAGATTCCTCCAGACTCTGGAGACAGGTAGTCAAGGAAGTTGCAAAAGAGTATCCAGAGGTTGAACTTTCTGATATGTTAGTTGACAACTGTGCCATGCAGCTTGTAAAAGATCCAACCCAGTTTGATGTGATTCTTACTGAAAATATGTTTGGCGATATTCTTTCTGATGAGGCCAGCATGGTAACCGGTTCTATTGGAATGTTAGCCAGTGCAAGCCTAGGAGAGACCAAGTTAGGACTTTATGAGCCAAGTCATGGATCCGCTCCTGATATTGCAGGACAGAATAAGGCAAATCCAATCGCAACCATATTAAGTGCAGCCATGATGCTTCGTTATTCTTTTGATTTGATGGAAGAAGCAGATGCGATAGAAAATGCAGTGAAACAAGTCTTAAAAGAAGGGTATCGGA
>JAEYRR010000340.1 GCA_023435505.1 Bacillota bacterium
GTACAATATAACACCCCTCATTTTCTAATGATAATTCAGGGGATAGGGTAAGAATGGACCGGTCAATTACCCTGTTTACCAGGTTACGGTCCAATTCATTACCAACCACTTCTTTGATAATAGTAAAGCCTGTTTTTTTATCATAATTGCTGATTTTTGCATTTTGAGTAACAACAACCTTACCTTTGTCAGGTATGCATATTACATCCATATACTTCTTCAGTTTATCAACCTCATAGACAATCTCACAGGGATTCACTATCTTATGAGTTTTCCATGCCTTACCAATCCAGACATAGGCCTTTTGCTTTTTTAGAAGTTCCTGTGTAGCGTGTTGGTATTCATAGGATACTCCTATACTATCTCCCGATATCTGTGTTATCAGATTACCCTTACCCCTTATGGTTAATTTATAATCCTTTACCTTCTGCTGTATCGCCTCGTCAGCCTCTTTAGCTGTGAGATTAGAGCAGTTTACTCCACTTATAAAGGTATTGGGATAAAAATGCTTTCTAAAATACATCCCTATCACCACATACTCTACAATAAGCAATCCCATTAAGGTTGCCCCACAGAGAATTAAACTTTTCCGTAATAATTTTAATATATATGGTTTCACTCAACACCACGGAATTTCTAATTTCACCTCTATGTCTATTACAGCAGAAAGCAAACTATGATAGACTGAGCAATTTTAATGTAATTCTTCTTTAATCATCTGAGTATCTGGATAAGCTTCCACACCCATTTCAGGAATATCTAGACCTCCAATTTCCACTTCTTTAGATACACGTAAGCCCCAAACCTTATCTAATATTTTCATAAATACAAAGGATACGCCAAAGCCCCAGACAACAAGAACTACAACTGCAATTGCCTGAGCTAAGAGCTGGGATGCATCCCCATAAAAGAGACCAGTTACTCCACCTGCAACTCCGTTAAGAGCATCGCCATAAGTACCATCAGCAAAAAGTCCTAACGCCAGAACGCCCCAGACACCATTGACACAGTGAACGGAAATAGCACCTACAGGATCATCTATCTTACATTTGTTTTCTACAAATGCTACAGCCACACAAACCAAAAAACCTGCAATCAATCCAATCGCAAAGGATGCTGCCGCGTTTACAAAGGCACAAGGAGCTGTGATGGCAACCAATCCAGCTAAAGCTCCATTGGCGGTCATGGATGGATCCGGTTTTCCATGTCTAATCCACATATAGAACATAGCTACCACGCCTCCGACGGCTCCTGATATCATCGTATTGGTAGCAACAACTGCTAATCTGGAATCTGCGGAATTCAAAGTAGATCCAGCATTAAAGGAGAACCAACAGAAGTATAAGATGATGGTACCAATGATAGCCATAGGAATATTATGTCCAAGAAATACTCTAGAACTACCATCCTTCTTGAACTTACCAAGCCTTGGCCCAATAACAATAGCTCCTGCCAGTGCAATCATACCACCCATGGAGTGTACGACTGCTGATCCAGCGAAATCTACAACACCGTGACCTATACCAAAATTTCTTCCTAGTGCTGATAACCAGCCACCACCCCATACCCAGTTACCAAACAGAGGATATAGGAACATAGAGATAAATAATGCAATGATTACATAAGCAGAATATTTTACACGTTCCGCCATAGAACCGGTTGGAATTGTTACAGTCGTATCCATAAATACCATTTGGAAGAAGAAGAGCGCATAGATACCAGGATCATACATACCGCTACCAGATAATAAAAAGCCCTTATATCCAATGATTCCACCCAATCCCGGAATGGAAGCCATCGAATTCAAAGCAGCTCCACCTGTTCCTAATGCAGGTGCACCACCGGAACCACCAAACTGAAATGCAAAACCAGTAAGAAAATAACCAACAGCACCTACTAAAAATACCATAAAATTCATCGTCATAGTGTGGGCTGCATTTTTTCCTCTACAGAATCCCGTCTCTACCATAGCAAAACCACACTGGAAGAAAAATACCATAAAGGCTGCAATCATTATCCACGTATAGTTTGCTCCCAACATCGCTTTATTAGCTGTCAAAGCCACATCATTAAGAGTCTCAGAACCTGTTGTAGCAACGTAAGAAGCTCCTGTTGGATCTGCTTCCCCATATCCCAAAAAGGAAACTGCCAATACAGCACCTAATATAACTGCAGCGACAACTAAACCTAATATTTTATATGATTTTTTCATAATATCCCCACTTTCTAATTTTTATTTTTAATTCTCTTTCCTTGTCTTCTAAAATTACGCCACGAGAACCGTGCACTTTCCTCATAGAAAGTAGATTCGAATCGATACACCATTACAATATTCTTAATACCGAAATAAATCACCAGCGCACCTAGTATAGCAGCTGGAACAGAATTATTTAAAATTGGAATACTCACCTGGTGCATAATACTATAAGTAGTAAAAAAGGATCCTAAAATTACAATCATTGAAGCAAACAGATATAAACCCATTATAATTAATCTTTTGTAGAATACCGGTTTTTCTACACTTTTTTGTCTCATTACTACAAATCACCTACTTTCCTTCTCGTTTTAACTGCGGGGAAGTTTCCGTGCCAACGACATCCTCTATACCACCGCAGTGCGGTCTATGGCTTTCTGTTCTTTGAAAAGCCCTTTTTACTGGATAGGAAACCTGAGTTTCAAACCAATAAAAAAAGGAGCCAGAATAATCTGACTCCTTCGTCTAAATGCATTTTAGATGAATCTATATTATCATTAATAAAGCAAATTGCAAGTTAAATCGTTAGTTTTTATTCGACACAATTTTTATGGTTTTTTATACTGATCAATAACTTCTCGTACTGTATCAAGAAAATTCTCTTCCCCTATGGTATTTATCTTAAAGAAAACCGCCTGACTGCCTCCTGAGGTAATCGCCGTTAGAAAGATTCGATCTTCAGCTGTATAAAGGGTAAGAGACATACTCACCCTATTTCCACCCAAAACACTATACCTCTCATAGACACGTACGCTACATCTAGAAGCCCCTATGTTAAAATCAGAAGAATCCTCCAAGGAAGCTGAAATGCTACCTTTTAATACAGCTGCATCAAGCTCACTAAGAATATTGGAATAATTTCCTTGTAATTCGTACTCGATCTTTGCCATATGTACCTCCTATTTTCTTTTATACTATTATAGTACTCTATACCTTATATTTACAAGATATGTTATATATAAAAAAAGTTTCCTTTTTGGTGAGAAAGATGAAGAACCCTCATTATCTCAGCTATATCTCAACAAATTATTGCCTGTTAAATGCCCACATCTGCTTTTCATTACTAAAACCGAAGTAAAGCATTATGAACGGGTTTTCAGACAACAAAAAACCGCCACCCCTTTTTCATAAGGATTGACTGTTTTAGCTA
>JAEYRR010000342.1 GCA_023435505.1 Bacillota bacterium
CCTATAACGCCAGTAGGAGTCATTACCTTTACAAACCCATTTTTCTGAGCACCCTCATCTACAAATACAAGAGGTTCTCCTTCTTCAATATCCTCTAGAATTGGACTCTTAATATCTGGTTTTTCCCGAACACTCAGGGCTTCTGCAGCCTCTGCATATTGTAGCTGTGTTCCCCAGTTGCAGGTTAAAACAACACGATTAGGTTCGAGGAATACTTCGTATTCCACATTGGAATACAATTTAACAAATTCTAAGGCAATGTAGACCTTATCTCCATTGACCTTCACTACCGGGTAATCTGTCTTCTCTTCACTTTTATTCACCTGATAGAAATTCTTCCCTGCCTCGACTTTAATAATCTCTGTAGGGGTGGTGTAAAGCAACAGATTCTCATAATTATCCCAATAAAATCTTTTATTAATATGTTCAACTACAGTATCGTAATCTATATAAACTGTGTTATCAATAAAAAGACCTGTTTTTTCATACTGATAATTCTCCATGAAAATCAGAATCTCATCTTGGTTAACCTTGTAATACTCAGTCAGCTCCATATGTTCATCGCTTGGTGTCAGCTTATTCTTAACGACTAATACCACGCAAATAATTATAACGGCCAGAACAGTGCAAACTCCGATAATAGTCTGCTTCATCTTTCTATCCATAGCTTAATCCTCCTATATTATTTTACCCTAAGCCTTATTATAACATATTATGTGCCTTTGGTAACCCTATAGTTTTCTAAATATGACATATAAACTTACATATGGTCGAGATAGAATAATAAACAGCTCCTACCTTACGATAGAAGCTGTTATCTCCCATGCTTATATGTAGTTAGGTGCATCTTTCCGTACTATGTGGCTTCTTACATAGTATGGTAAATCATTGTTATGTGGATTGTGTCTGCTGCCGCTCCTGACATGACGATAGCAGGCGAAAGATAGCTAAGGATAGAGTGTGGCCAAATGTGTGATATGTTAACCGAGACTCCAAAAGCATAGGATTACTTCTATTATAGGAGATATAAATAGGCGAAACAAGTGGATCTAAAGCGTAATTATAACGCTTTAAGAAGCAGTTTATCCAAATTCCAGCCCTTATCAATACATCCTTTTAAACTCCAGGAAACGCGTCCCTTGAAAGGTCAGCTTGCCTTTATCTCCTTCCACCAACATCCCAAACTCAGAGTCCGGTACCATAAGTTCCATTCGGTCACCACTATCTACTTGAAAAGTCACATAGTACCAGGAAGAGGAGGAAGAAAAGCCACCTGCATCTCCCGCGCTGTTGTGGTGACTGACATCCATGCGCTTTGTGACAACAGAAGCATCTACGGTAAGTCTCGGAGAATGGTTGTTTTTGTTCCAGGTTCCAATACCTCTTACGATAACGAATATTATTAACGCAAAGATTAACCCAAAGACTAGGAAAAAAACTATTTTGAAGCCCGTGCCAGGGAAAGAACTAAAGGAACTATTAAAACCGTTAAAGAGAAAACTCATACTGTTAGCCTCCTGTTTTTAGTATTCCATTCTAATATTATAGTAATTATACATTTTTTACTATTATCTTGCAATTGTTATACAGCATTACTGTTCCACAAATCTCTATTGCAATTTCCTTACATATACGCTATAGTAACAGATGCAATCGAGTGTTCGAAACCTTCCACTCGTAAAACAAAACTAAAGGAGTTTATTATGAATAAGAAATCTTTATTTCTCACACAGTCAGCAATTATTGCTGCTCTGTACATTGGGCTGTTACTGGCATTTCAGCCTATCAGCGTGTCTGCTATCCAGTTTAGGATAAGTGAAGCATTAGCAGTTCTTCCCTACTTCACTCCTGCTGCCATCCCAGGCTTATTTGTAGGTTGTTTTCTAGGAAATATACTGGCCTTATGCGAACCACTGGATTTTATCTTTGGAAGTCTAACCACATTAGCAGCGGCAGCCATGTCCTATGGTCTACGTAAACACAAATTCTTAGTGCCAATTCCACCAATTGTACTTAATGCCTTAGTAATTCCTTTTATTCTACTAAATGCTTATGGAGTAAAGGATGGGATTCCATTTATGATGGCAACCATAGGGGCCGGTCAGGTAATTTCCTGTGGCATCTTAGGCATGATGCTCTTATTTGCCCTAGATCGCCATAAGTACTCAATATTTGGACACTATAAATATGATAAATAAAAATGAGCTGTTTCACGACTTAAGTCATGAAGCAGCTCTATTTACTTTATTTATATTTAGGTAACGTCACACCGCTTGTTATAAATTCTGTACATTCAAAAGTAAACTGCCCAAAGCCTTCTGTACCGGAACCTTCAATGTAGAACTTCATGCATACGCCGGTTTCCTTGTCTATGTAGTATTCATATTTTAGCTTGCTTCCCAGGTAATCATAGTCATACACATACCTATCACAGTCTCTTCCTGCTACAGCCTCTGACCCATCTATTATTAATTGATCTTTAAAGTCTCCATATATAGTCATATAGCTTAAAAACATCTGAGACTGGGATTTTACTTCCTCTTCTGTTAACGTAGGCTCTCCATATGCTATAAAGCCGTCTTTGGTATTACCCATATACATGGTATACTTATCTCCAGTTTTTATATATAACATCTCGGTTCCCTCGTCCAAGGATATGTAGTACCCCTCATCTGTGTGCATCATCTTTATATCATAAATAGCAGTCGTTTCTCCTGTTCCACTGGAGCTTATCTTATAGGTAATCGAATAATCTCGCTTTAAATGCTCATCAATGTAAGCGGAGCCGTAATTAAAATCTGCAACGCTGGGACTTGTAATATCCGGTGATACAGTAGGGATAACCGTAGCACTAACCTCAGGCTTTTTTGTGCTACTATCCCCAGCAGATGGGGTTGTTTCCTTTGATTTACCACAGGCAATCAAAATAAGTGTAAACGTAAGTGTCATTAGAAATATCCATACTCTTTTCTTCATGTATTACCTCCCTTTTCATTTTATAAAACAGCCACAGAATGTTTTATATCTTTTCATTCCCATTATATCGCATTGGCTAAACTATAAAATCACCCTTAGGGTGATTTTATAGTTCTTTATGGTTATATGGGCAGTCGCCGTTCGAGTATAGAAAAAACAGGTCCCCTCAGAACTGAAGGGACCTGTTACACTTTTTTTATAATTCGCAGTTATTCACGGTTCTAGGGAATGGGATTACGTCACGAATGTTACCCATACCAGTCAGATACATAACACAACGCTCGAAACCAAGACCAAATCCAGCATGGCGAACTGAACCATATTTACGAAGATCCATGTAGAAGCCATAGTCTTCTTCCTTTAAGCCAAGCTCCTTCATACGAGCAGCTAACTTCTCGTAGTCGTCCTCTCTCTGGCTTCCTCCGATGATCTCTCCAATGCCCGGCACCAATAAGTCCATGGCAGCAACGGTCTTGCCGTCTTCGTTCATCTTCATGTAAAACGCTTTGATTTCCTTTGGATAATCAGTTACAAAGACAGGTTTCTTGAAGATCTCCTCTGTCAGATATCTCTCATGCTCAGTCTGTAAATCACAGCCCCAGCTAACCTTATATTCAAACTTATCGTTGTGCTTCTCTAAGATTTCAATAGCTTCTGTATAAGTTACATGGCCAAAATCAGAGTTGGCAACATGGTTCAGACGTTCCAGTAAGCCCTTGTCTACAAAGGAGTTAAAGAAATTCATCTCTTCAGGAGCATTCTCTAATACATATTTAATGATATATTTGATCATACCCTCTGCTAAGATCATGTCATCCTTTAAATCCGCAAATGCAATCTCAGGCTCAATCATCCAGAACTCTGCTGCATGACGGGTAGTGTTGGAGTTCTCTGCTCTAAAAGTAGGGCCGAAGGTATAGATATCACGGAACGCTAACGCATAGGTTTCCCCATTTAACTGACCACTTACAGTAAGGTTAGTTTCTTTACCAAAGAAATCCTGCTTTACATCTATTTTGCCATCCTCTGTCTTAGGAACATTGTTTAAATCCAGTGTGGTAACACGGAACATCTCACCAGCACCCTCACAGTCACTTCCGGTAATCAGTGGGGTGTGTACATACACAAAGTTTCTCTCCTGGAAATACTGATGAATCGCATATGCGATTAAAGAACGTACACGAAATACTGCCTGGAAGGTGTTAGTTCTTGGACGCAGATGTGCGATGGTACGAAGGTACTCTAAAGAGTGACGTTTCTTCTGTAATGGATAATCTGCGGTAGAAGCTCCTTCTACTGCAATCTCCTCTGCCTGAATTTCAAATGGCTGTTTTGCATCTGGAGTGGCTACCAGTTCTCCTGTTACCACAATGGCAGAGCCTATGTTTAATTTGGCAATCTCACTGAAGTTATGGATCTTCTCCTCACTATATACAATCTGAAGAGTCTCAAAGAAACTTCCATCATTTATAACAATGAAACCGAAGGTCTTAGAGTCGCGGTTGCTTCTTTCCCAGCCACCAACTGAAATCTTCTTGCCAATATATTTTTCTTTTTCACGATATAACTCACGTACGGTTACTAATTCCATCTTGGTTCTCCTTACTTATATTGATTTATATGATGTTCCGTTTTTGCCGATAGTCCTATTTTATCACAAAACTTTACGATTACAAGAATATTCCCCTCAAAACTTATGTTTATTCCGTTTCTTCTATGCTTTGAGAGTCATTTTTGAAGCGCATGTCGAATCTTGTCGTTAAAAAATTACTAATATTTTCAAAAAGTACTTTACCTGTCGTAGTAGTGGTAGTATAATTACTCCATCAGACGTAGTACATCTGTCGTAGTATTATCCGGCTATGATTCATGAAGGAGGTGCATACATGACCGATCAGGGTAATTCCTGTACTATTAGCAGTGATGTGTTGCGTGGCTATAATGACGTGTTTATTCTGTATACCCTCTTAGAGAACGACTCTTATGGATACGAAATCAACAAGACCATTCGCCTTCAGTCACAAGACACCTATTCAATCAAAGAAACAACCCTATACTCCGCATTTAATCGACTTGATAAAAACGGCCTCATCCAATCTTATTATGGAGAAGAGACTCTAGGGAAGCGGAGAACGTATTATAAGATTACAGAAGCGGGAAAGTCCTACTACAGAGAAAAATGTATGGAATGGAAGCTTACCCAACAGTTAGTAAATCATTTTATTAAGGAGATGGAGTAATGGAAACGATTAAAGCTTATGTAGAAAATGTATTTCGTACCTTACCAAATACCCCTGATATTCTTCGGGTGAAGGAAGAGATACTGAGCAATATGCTAGACAAATACAATGAATTAAAGGCAAGTGGCAGATCTGAACACGAAGCAGTGGGAATCGTGATTTCAGAGTTTGGCAACATTGATGAATTATTAGAGGAGATGAATTTACTTTCTCCTACTAGTGACTTTGAAAAGAAAGTCGAAAAAGACGCATCTGCAGAGTATGACAGTTCTTTACGTTATATGTCTATGGCTGAAGTAAAGGATTACCTTACCTCCTATATAAAAGCGTCTAAGATCATTGCCCTAGGGGTTTTATTATGTATTGTAGGAACTTCGCTTCTTATATTCTTATGTCAGTTGGCTGAAGATAACCTCTTTTCCTCTGTTTTAAAAGTAGACGGAGACGACATGTTCGGTCTTATCCTCTTCTTCCTTTTTATTGTCATTGCCGTCGGATTATTTATTAAGTCTGGTATGGACTTGAGTAAATTCGAATATGTATCAAAGGGAATTAAACTGGATCAAGAGACTGTCTCCTTCCTTAACGCAAAGAAAGCCGAATTACAGCCAGCCTTTACAAAGAACCTTATTATCGGTGTGTCAATGTGTGTGATTTCCCCTCTTTTACTGATTGGGGGATACGCCTTTGTCTCTGACGAAAGCTCCTACCCCGTTTCTATCTTCTTACTTATAATTGCTGTTGCGGTATATATTCTGGTAAGTTCCGGAATACGATTTGGTTGTCTCTCTTCTCTGCTTACAGAATACCAAAAGACTCCAATACAAAGAAAGTCCAATTCCATCACTGGTAGTTTCTGTGGTACTATCATGCTGGTTGCTACTGCTATCTTTCTGTATTATGGGTTTGTTGAGAACCAATGGCAGTATGCTCCTGCAATCTATGCAATCGGTGGTGTCTTATGTGGAGTTGTATCCATAATTATCAATGCTGTTCAAACTTATAGAAATAAAAACTAAAAAGCAAGAGTGAATATAGACTTTTCTATATTCACTCTTACTTTATATTCTATACTTCTACTTTTTCCGTACTGGTTACAATATTATGTACCCAGACTTTCTTCTTTAGTAGAATATAACCTATGGTACATTTTGCCAATTCTGTCATCTGACAAATGATAAATAATGGGATAATTGGTATATCCGTATATCGTGAAAGCACATAAGCTAATGGTACACAAATGGTCCAAACAAAGAAACTGTCAAATAAAAAGGTAATAAAGGTCTTACCGCCGGAACGCATGGTGAAATAGCTGGCATTGGTAAATCCATATAGCGGCATACAGGCCGCTGATACAAAGAGCAGATTTCTCGCCAGCTCCCGTACCTCATTCTCTGTCTTATAGATCTGCGGAAACAAAGGAGCGATGACTGCCATTATCACACCTACAACAAAACAACTAAAGACTGCAAACACAATCATCTTTCTGTCCTGTTCTACTGCTTCTTCCAACTTATTGGCACCAAGTAGCTGTCCAATTAAGATACCTATGGCAGCTCCTAGGGAGATAAACACAACATTAAACAGATTGGATACGGTGGAGGAGATGTTATAGGCTGCTACCACCTGAAGACCTCGTACCGAATAACACTGAACCATCATAGAGGTTCCACCTGCCCATAAGGCTTCATTAATGGTAAGAGGAAGTCCTTTTATAATCATCTGCTTGGTAAGATGCTTTGGAATATAGAGAGAACGAAGAGCCCCTACGATAAATGGATTCCTCTCCTTATTCTTATGAGTCCACAAAACTACAACTCCAAGCTCTACAAATCTGGAGAGTACAGTAGCAATCGCTGCACCTACTACACCCAGCTTTGGTGCACCCAGATATCCAAAGATCAAGATTGTGTTAAATACCAGATTGACAAGGACCGCCACGATACCTGCCACCATTGGTACCACCGTTTCTCCAGTTTCCTTCAAGGTTCCAGCATAGGACTCCTTAATGGCGAAGGGAATCAGCCCTACCAACATAACGGCCAGATATTGCCTACCATAAGAAAGTGTCATCTCTGGATTACCGACTTCACTGTCACTACTGATAAAGGCCGACAGCAGGGAATCTCCGAAGATGATAAAGATACCTATGGCAATGACAGAAAACAATGCACAGACCATTAATTTAAAACGGAAGGCATACCTGACACCATCGTTATTTCCCTTACCAAAGAACTGGGCTCCAAAGATACCCGCTCCCGATATCGCCCCAAAAATAGCCAGGTTGAATACAAAAATCAGTTGGTTAGCGATGGCAACTCCAGACATCTGGTCTGTACCGACACGACCCACCATAATATTATCCAATAAACTTACAAAGTTCGTAATTCCATTCTGTATAATCATTGGTATTGCAATTAAAAGCATTCTTTTGTAAAAAGATTTATCCCCAATATAACTACTTCTTAACCTATTCATGTTAAACTCCTTATCTAATGGAGCAACTATGTCTTATCGTTTACCTGCCCAGTATAAAGTACTGTCCACTGCTCGGTGCCAGCCCTTTACCAGTTCTTTTCTTGTGTCGGAATCCATGGTATTGTAAAACACGTGTTGCTTTTTCCAATTCTCCTTAATTTCTTTCTTATCTTTATAATAGCCAACTGCCAAGCCTGCCAGATAGGCGGCTCCTAAGGCTGTTGTCTCTATCACCTTAGGTCTTACTACCTCATCATTTAATATATCTGCCTGGAACTGCATGAGAAAATCATTGGCACAGGCGCCACCGTCTACCTTTAAGCTTTCTAAGGTAATATGGGACTCCTCCTCCATGGTCTTTAAAACATCTAAGGTCTGATAGGCCAGGGATTCTAGCGTTGCTCTGATTATATGTTCCTTCTTGGCACCTCTGGATAAACCAAATATGGTTCCTCTGGCATATGCATCCCAATATGGAGCTCCCATTCCTGTAAAAGCTGGTACCACATAGACACCGTTACTATCCTTTACTGACCTGGCATACTCCTGGGTATCTCTTGCCTCCTTAATGAGACGTAGCTCGTCACGAAGCCACTGAATCGCTGCTCCTGCCACAAAGACACTTCCTTCTAAGGCATACTCCACCCTATCATCCATTCCGATGGCAATGGTAGTAAGCAGACCTTTCTTAGAACTCACTGCCTGCTCTCCAGTATTCATTAATAAAAAGCATCCTGTGCCATAAGTATTTTTAGCTTCTCCAGCTTCAAAACAGCACTGGCCGAATAATGCTGCCTGCTGATCTCCTGCAACACCTGCAATAGGTATCTGTCCTCCCAATAAGGAAGCGTCTGTATAGCCAAAGATGCCACTGGAAGGCTTCACCTCTGGTAGCATGGAAAGAGGAATCTGAAAATACTCCAGTATTTCTTCATCCCATTGGAGTGTGTGAATGTTGTATAACATAGTCCTAGAAGCATTGGTATAATCGGTGGCAAAGATATGCCCCTTAGATAATTTGAACATCAACCAGGTGTCTACTGTTCCAAACATCAGGTTGCCCTTCTTTGCTTCTGCTCTAGCTCCCTTTACATGGTCTAAAATCCAAGCTATCTTACTGGCAGAAAAATAGGCATCTACCAAAAGCCCGGTCTTCTCCTTAATCCTATCGGCATAACCATCCTTTTTCAGCTGATCAATTCGGTCCGCCGTACGTCTGCACTGCCAGACAATAGCATTGTAAATAGGTTCGCCGGTACGTCTGTCCCAGACAATAGTGGTCTCTCTCTGGTTGGTTATACCTATGGCAGCAATGTCAGACACATCGATATCCTGTCTAGCTTTCGCTTCCATTAAAACCCCTAGCTGGGAGGACCAGATCTCATTAGGATCATGCTCTACCCAACCACTCTCCGGATAGATCTGAGTAAACTCCTTCTTAGCTTCTGATACAATCTCGCCCTGTTTATTAAAAATAATGCATCGGGAGCTTGTGGTTCCCTGATCCAATGCCATAATGTATTTGCTCATACCTACACCAGATAGCCCGGCTATCCTACTCCTTTTCTATATAATTTATTCATTTCAATCAACAACAAACATACATTCTATGATACCATAAATTCTCTTAATAGGAAAGATGTGAACAAAAAGATATACAGAAATAAAAACCCCCTGTTACCATATTGAAAACCATGGTAACAGGGGGCACTACTTGGTTCTATTTCAATACATTCTGTAGAAAAGCCTTGGTTCGCTCTTCCTTAGGGTTTCCGAAGATTTCCTCCGGAGTTCCTTCTTCTAGTATTCTTCCATCATACATAAAGATGACTCTGTCCGCCACATCTCTGGCAAATCCCATCTCATGGGTAACACATAGCATTGTCATTCCGTCCTTAGCTAGGCTCTGCATAACACTTAATACCTCACCCACTAATTCAGGGTCAAGTGCTGATGTTGGTTCATCGAAAAGCATGATCTCCAGCTGCATGGCAAGTGCTCTGGCAATGGCCACACGCTGTTGCTGTCCTCCGGATAATTTACTTGGATATACATGCATCTTATCCTCTAACCCCACGCGTATGATTAAATCCTTCGCGATACGCTCTGCCTCTGCCTTATCCATCTTCTTTACATTGATTGGTGAGATCATAACATTTTCCAATACTGTCTTATGTGGGAATAGATTAAAGCGTTGGAACACCATGCCCATTTTTAGTAGAAGCTCGCTCTTTTCCTTCTTACTCAAAGGAGAATGGTTCTGCTCCTTATGACGGTCGTCCAACAGTTTTTCCTCTATATAAATCTTTCCAGAAGTAGCTTTTTCCAAGTGGTTAAGCGCCCTTAGATAGGTAGACTTGCCTGCACCTGAAGGACCGATTATAACGACTACTTCACCAGAGTTCACTGTAAGTGAGACATCCTTTAAGATCTTTAAGTCCCCGAAGTCTTTACATAACTTCTCGGTTCGTATCATTTCCATAGCATGCCCTCCTACTCGTACACTGAAAACCGTCTCTCAACCTTGTTAAAGATAAAGGTGAAGAAAGCGGTGATTATCAGATAAATTCCCAACGCTGGTACAAAGACCAGATAAGACCCTTCCGAAGAAATAGTCTTGGATATTGTGGTGATATCCATTAAGCCAATTACAAAAACTAAAGAAGCATCCTTTAGTGCCATGATAAACTCATTACACATAGGAGGAATCATTCTTCGTATAGACTGTGGAATGATGATTAGCCTCATAGTCTTGCCATACCCCATTCCAAGTGCCTTAGATGCCTCAAACTGTCCTTTATCAATGGACTGGATTGCTGCACGAACAATTTCTGCACAGTATGCTGCTGAATTCAAGGTGTAGGCAATAAATGCTGCCACAAAGGCTCCCTTAAATACCCCATTGGGGTCCGA
>JAEYRR010000036.1 GCA_023435505.1 Bacillota bacterium
AGAATACGGAGCTGTTAAACTATTATAGTGAAAAGCTTGTGAAGGATCTGAAGCAGTACCAAATTCGTGATTGTGAAGTCTGGGTTCATCAGGCAATTGCCTTGTTAGATGCCAAGGAATTGGTTGAAATAAGACACCGTCTCAATGTTCGAAGACAGAAGCTTCGCGACCGTATGGATTATAACACGAATACTAGACAGCAAAGTATAGAAAATATTAAAGAGGTTCTAAAGTCTAAGCCTGAATCCAGGGAAGATATCATTCAGGTACTTTCCAAGTACCACATAGAAATCTGATTATTTCCACATAAAAGGGCTTGACAGAATAAGAATCATTCACTAGTATAATAATGAATATAGTGAAAATGTAGTGATAGAGAGGAGTAGGCAGAAGGTCTTTTCAGAGAGGATATCCCATAGGCTGTAAGGATGTCTAAAGGAACGTTTGCTGAAGGTAGCTCTTAAACAGTATTTCTGAACTTAAGTAGGAAATGACGCGTAAGCCACGTTATCGGCTTGTAAAGGTGATTTTTATCATGAATTAAGGTGGTACCACGGTTTTCGTCCTTAGAGACGAGGTGTGGTGCCTTTTTTATTCCTAAAAAACAAGGAAAAGGAGTATGAGAATGAAGAAAGAATTAGAAAAGACATATAGTCCTGCCGACATAGAAGACAGACTGTATGACAAATGGCTGGAGAAGAAATATTTCCATGCAGAACCAGATGAAACGAAAAAACCATTTACCATTGTGATTCCACCTCCAAACGTAACCGGAAAGCTTCACATGGGGCATGCTTTAGATGAAACGATGCAGGATATCATTATCCGTTTTAAGAGAATGCAAGGTTATAATGCTTTATGGCTTCCAGGTACGGATCACGCCAGCATTTCCACTGAGGTTAAGGTAACCAATTACCTGAAGGAACAGGGAATTGACAAGGCTGAACTTGGAAGAGAAGGGTTTTTAGAGAAAACCTGGGAATGGACTCATGAATATGGTGGAACTATTGTAGAACAGTTGAAGAAATTAGGCTCCTCCTGTGACTGGGATAGACTTCGTTTTACTTTGGATGAAGGCTGTAGCAAAGCAGTAGAAGAAGTATTTATTAAACTTTACGAAAAAGGACTTATTTATAAAGGCTCCCGTATTGTAAACTGGTGTCCAGTTTGTCAGACATCTATCTCAGATGCAGAGGTAGAGCATGAGGAGCAGGCAGGTCATTTCTGGCATATCAACTATCCTATTGTGGGAACTGACCGTTTCTTAGAGATCGCCACTACTCGTCCAGAGACTCTGCTTGGGGATAGTGCGGTAGCTGTTCATCCAGAGGATGACCGTTACAAGGATCTGATTGGTAAGATGGTAATGCTTCCACTTGTTGACCGTGAAATCCCTATTATAGCGGATGAGTATGTAGATAGGGAATTCGGTACTGGTTGTGTGAAGATCACTCCTGCCCATGACCCTAACGATTTTGAAGTAGGTAAGAGACATAACCTTCCTGAAATTAATGTAATGAATGATGATGCTACCATCAATAAGCTGGGTGGTAAGTATGCTGGTATGGATCGCTATGAAGCTAGAAAGCAGATGGTAAAGGACTTAGATGAACTTGGACTTTTAGTTAAAGTAGAAGACCATTCCCATAATGTAGGAACCCATGATAGATGCAGTACTACTGTAGAGCCGATGATCAAACAGCAGTGGTTTGTAAAGATGGATGAACTGATTAAGCCGGCAGTAGAAGCAGTAGAAAATGGTGATATCCAGCTGGTTCCCGACAGAATGAAGAAGCTGTACTTTAACTGGACAGACAATATCCGTGACTGGTGTATCTCTAGACAGCTTTGGTGGGGACATAGAATTCCTGCTTATTACTGTGATGACTGTGGAGAGGTTGTAGTTAGTAAGACAGCTCCAGATACGTGTAAATGTGGATGCTCTCATTTTACCCAGGATGAAGACACCCTGGATACTTGGTTTAGTTCTGCACTATGGCCATTTTCCACCCTTGGCTGGCCAGAAAAGACTAAGGACTTAGAGTATTTCTATCCAACTGACGTTTTAGTTACGGGTTATGATATTATCTTTTTCTGGGTAATCCGTATGATCTTCTCCGGCTTTGAGCATATGGGAGAAAAACCTTTTAAGACTGTTTTATTCCATGGCTTAATCCGTGATAACCTAGGACGTAAGATGAGTAAATCTCTTGGCAATGGTATTGATCCATTAGAAATTATCGCACAGTATGGTGCGGATGCCCTACGTATGACATTAATTACTGGTAATGCTCCGGGAAATGACATGCGTTTCTATCTGGAACGTGTTGAGGCAAATCGTAACTTTGCCAATAAAGTATGGAACGCTTCCCGCTTCATCATGATGAACATGGAAAAAGCAGAGATTCCAGAAACAATGGATCTTACGAAGCTGACCATAGCAGATAAATGGATTCTCTCCAAATGCAATGACCTGATTAAAGAGGTTACTGAGAACATGGAGAAATATGACCTTGGTATTGCAGTACAGAAGGTATATGATTTTGTTTGGGAAGAGTTCTGCGACTGGTATATTGAGATGGTAAAACCTCGTCTATACAATGATGAGGATGAGACAAAGGTGGCTGCTTTATGGACGTTAAAGACTGTTTTAATTGACTCCTTAAAGCTACTTCACCCATATATGCCATTTGTAACTGAAGAAATTTTCTGTACCCTTCAGGACAAAGAAGAGTCTATTATGATCTCCAACTGGCCAGAATATAAGAATGAATATAACTTTGTCAAGGACGAGACTGCAGTGGAATTAATCAAAGAAGCAGTTAAGGGAATCCGTAATGTTCGTGCAGAGATGAATGTTCCACCAAGTAAGAAAGCAAAGGTTATCATTGTTACAACCAATGATTCTGTAGCAGATATCTTTGAAACCAGCAAAGTCTTCTTTGCAACTCTTGGATATGCCTCTGAAGTACTTATCCAGTCAGATAAGAGTGGTATCAGCCAGGATGCAGTTTCAACTGTAGTGGCGAATGCAGAAATCTATATGCCATTTGCTGAATTAGTAGACATTGAGAAAGAAATTGAGCGTCTCACCAAAGAAAAAGACAGATTAAGTCAGGAACTGAAGAGAGTAAATGGAATGCTGAGTAATGAAAGATTTATCAGTAAGGCTCCTGCCGAAAAAGTTGCTGAAGAAAAGGCTAAATTAGAGAAATACGCAGATATGATGGCTAAAGTGGAAGAACGTTTGTCACAACTTTGCTAGGCTGTCGAGTTTTGCGATGGTAAATAGTTGAAATAAATGGACACCATATTATAATAGAAATAGATTTTTATTTCTCATTATAAGAGGGTGTTCATTTTTATAAAATTATATGGAAGAATTTAAAAACATATAGTGTTATTATACTAAAGATTCGTAAAAATCTTCACAAAGTATTGATTTTTCTAGGATTGTTCGGTATTATGTAATAGACTATGACAATGGTCAAGACTATAATATTTATGTATTGTTAGGTACTGTACCATGGAATGGAGGGATAGTATGATAGATTTTGAGGAAGAATTAGCAAGATTTCAGCCAAGCTTGGAAGTTGAACAGGCAGAGGACGCTATTTACAATAACAATTTAACCGATGCTACAGACATTATCAAGGAATTGCTGAAAGAGAGCAAGAAGGAAAGTAGCCATAATAAATAATCAGTTTGTTACGAAGATGAAATAGGTGGAGATAACATGAGGTGTCCGAATTGCAATAATATTTTATCGTTAAAGAATAATCGTTGTGATCGTTGTGGAGAAGATGTAAGAGTATACCGAAGAGTTGTGAAGGCATCCAACGCTTTTTATAATCAAGGTCTTATGAAGGCCAGAGTAAGGGATTTATCCGGTGCAGTGATATCTCTTAGAACTAGTCTGGAGCTTGATAAACACAACACCAATGCACGTAATCTGTTAGGTCTTGTTTATTACGAGATGGGAGAGACAGTAAGTGCTTTAAGTGAGTGGGTGCTCAGCAAGCATTTTGAAAACAAGAACAATGACGCAGATGAATATATGAATATGGTGCAAACCAATCCAACCAGATTGGAGAGCATTAATCAGGCAATTAAGAAGTATAACTTTGCCTTACAATCAGCAAAACAGGGTAGTCCTGATTTGGCTATTATACAACTAAAGAAAGTTATTACATTAAATTCAAAGTTTCTTCGTGCATACCAGCTGTTAGCACTGCTTTATATGCATGAGGGTGAGAATGATAAAGCAAGCCGTGTACTGATGAAGGCTGCGGCCATAGATGTGAACAATACAGTAACCTTGAACTATATGAAGGAGTTGGGAGTAAGCCCAACCAAGGTGATTACTGAGATCAAAGAAGTTCATAGTGATGACATGTCTGCTAAAACAGGAACAGAGTATACGGTTTTCTCCAATTTGAAAGAATATAAAGAGGACAGGCCTAATATCTGGGCATATCTGAATCTGGTTATAGGTGCCATAGTAGGCATTGCTGTAGCGGTGATGCTGATATTCCCTACTATAAAGAGCAATAGTAATTCTGAACTTGTACAGAGGAATAATGAGCTGACCACTACTATTAACACATTAAAAGCAGAAAAGACTGCTCTTGAGAATGAAAAAGAGAATCTAAATAAGCAGATTACAACATTAAAGAAGGACTTAGAAGCAGCAACAGCTGTTGTACCGAATCAAGACGATGCAGCAGATTCCTCAGCTAAGACTAATGTAGACTTACTACTAAAAGCTGCTAACCTATACC
>JAEYRR010000069.1 GCA_023435505.1 Bacillota bacterium
CTAGCAGCCTCTCCTGGGATTCCACGGATAACCATCTGCTTCCCGTTCAACTGATATTCAAGGGCAGCGCCTCTTTTAGGGAAGAGGTCCATCGTAGAAATACCAACGGCTGCAGTCGCATCCAAAACAGTTAAATGACCGTTGTCATATAGCTTCACAATTTCTCCATTCACTGTAACAAATACAAAATTATTACGTTTTTCATAATAGTTAAGGCAGATTCCTATTGGAGTTACAATCATGGAGTCTTTTTTTATTGTGGTGTCTATAAAGTCCACACTGCCAAGCACTTCCTGTCCACGCAAGGCAACCCTCTCCTTAGAAAGGCCTAGGTATTCTGCCAACGTGTCAACAAAAGCTGGCAATTTACCACCACCCCCTACTACAAATACTGCACTTACTGAAGTTCCACCATTAAGTTCTTTAATTTTATCTGCAATTTTTTTTGTGATAAGACGAATAATTTCATCTACCTCACTCACCACTTCTGATACAAGCAATTTATGGGATATCCCCATTATATCCTTATAGGATACTGATTTTCTTCTCAGACAGGCCTGTTTGATTTTCTCAGCACAATTAAAATCAACCAAATATTTCTTTGCTATGTACTCTGTAATTTCGTCTCCAGCAAAAGGAATCATGCCAAAGGCGATAATACTTCCATCCTTAGTAATGGAGATATCACTAGTTCCAGCACCTACATCTACCAAAGCCAGATTAAGTAACCTAATTTGCTCAGGTATTGCAACCTCCATAGCAGCGATAGGCTCCAAAGTAAGATTAGCTACCGTTAGTCCGGCATTCTCTACACAACAATACAAGCCATCAATTACTTCCTCAGGAAGAAAGGTGGCTAGAACCTCAGCACCAATTTTATTTCCTTTGTGTCCTTCCAAAGATAGCATAATATAATCATTGATATAATACCTTACAACAGTATATCCAACACAATAATACTTGAAATTATCCTTTTCTTCCTGTATCCTTAGCTGTTCATATGCTTGCTCTATGCCAAGCATCTCGAGAGAGTGAATATACTCCTTTGAGATAACAGTTTCCGTTTCGAAGGTGTATTCTACATTTGTAGTCACTGTCTTGAGAACACGACCAGCCGCCGCAATACACACGTCTTTTAATACTATACCCAACTGGCTTTCCAGTTGTTTCTTCACTTCTGAAATAGTCTTGCTGACAGCAGCGATATCATGAATCTGTCCGTCTAACATTGCTCTTGTCTCATGCTCTTTCGCGATCTGTGCAAGTATTTGAAAGCGATTGGCGTTATTCTTATATCCTACTGTACCTACAATACTTCTAGTACCAATATCTAAACCAAATACATACTGATTTGGATTCTTTGTCGTTTCCATACATTTCCTCCAGTTACCGTAATAGAAAGCAAAAAATGCACATAACTATAATACAATATTATACCATAGTTATTACAAACACTCTAGCATATTTTGTATTTGCTTATCGATATTATTAATATCACCGCTGTTTTCAATGATTTTTGTAGTATATGTTCGTAATTCCTCATCTGTCATCTGATTACCTAATATTGCATCTATTTTTTGATCATTGTAACCTCGATGAATCTTCAACCGTTGTCTTCTTATCCGATCTTCTGCTATCACAACCCATACTTCATCACAAAATCTATCATAATTCACCTGAAACAACAGTGCAGTCTCCACTACAATAAACTTATATTGCTTACTTTTCCTTATCCGCTCTATGTCCCGTTGGATTGCCTCTTCTACATAAGGGTGCGTATAAGAATTCAGCTCAGCTAACCTCTGACTATCGTGAAATACCTTTATGGCTAACTTCTGTCGGTCTATTTTCTTATCAATATCTAAAATATCGCTTCCAAAGTTCTCTACGATTAGCCGATAGCTAATCTGCCCCGGCTCCATTAACTGTCTTGCCACTTCATCACTATATATAACATAGCAATGATATTTCTTCTTAAGCAGCTCTGCCACTGTCGTCTTACCACTTCCTACTGTCCCAGTTAATCCTATTATTTTCATATCTCTTTCACCTGGTTCCTTCCATCTAGTACATCATATCGAAATATCTTCTTTGTCCTGAATACAACAAGGAATCCTGCAAGCAGGATTCCTTAGCTTTCTATTATTTTGCCTCATACCAGTTGTTTCCCTGATTCACATCCACTAATAGTGGCACCCTTAAATCAGCTACTTGTTGCATCTTAGTTTTCATAATCTCTTTTACTTCTTCAATCTCATCCTTCTTTGCTTCTACCAGCAATTCATCATGAATCTGCAGTAACAATCTGGATCCAAGCCCTCTTTTTTTCAATTCCAAATTGACATGAATCATAGCAAGCTTAATGATATCTGCAGCAGTACCTTGAATTGGGGAGTTCATCGCAACTCTTTCCCCAAAGCTCTTTTGCATAAAATTACTGGAGGATAGCTCAGGTATTGGACGTTTTCTACCATATAAGGTCTTAGAATAGCCTTCTTGTTTTGCAAAATCCACTATATCAGTCAGAAAACCTTTAACGGCAGGATAGGTAGCAAAATAGCTGGCAATATACTGATCTGCCTCTTTCTTTGATATGCCCAGATCCTGTCCAAGACTAAAGCCTCCAATTCCATAGATAATACCAAAGTTGACTGCCTTGGCATTTCTTCTTTGTTGGCTGGTCACTTCCTCTAAAGGAGTGTTAAATACCTGACTAGCCGTAATTCGATGAATATCCTCATCTGTTTGGTAAGCCTCTATTAATCTCTCATCCCCTGACATATGAGCCAGTACCCTTAACTCAATCTGAGAATAATCTGCATCTAAGAACACATAACCTTCCTTTGGAATAAATACCTTTCTGATCTGCCTTCCAAGCTCCATACGAATTGGTATATTCTGCAAATTCGGCTCGGTACTACTGATTCTTCCGGTCGCTGTTATCGTCTGATTAAACTTACCATGAATTCGTCCATCCTCACTGATGTAAGCAGCCAGTCCGTCTGCATAGGTAGATTTTAATTTTGTCAATTGTCGATATTCCAATACATCCGCCACGACAGGATAATCATCCTTTAACTTATCTAAAATATCTGCATTGGTAGAATACCCGGTTTTTGTCTTTTTCCCAAAAGGAAGCTGTAATTTTTCAAATAGTATTACACCTAACTGTTTTGGGGAATTAATATTAAACTGTTCCCCAACTTCTGTATAAATTTGTTGTTCCAACTCCGCTATCCGTACTGCCAAATGATCTCCATATTCTTTTAAGGCTTCTTTGTTAACTCCAATTCCCCTAGTTTCCATATCAAATAGCGTATAAACAAGCGGCATCTCGATGGTAGCAAACAACTCCATCATAGCTTCATTCTCTAAATTGGTCTTTAACTTAGAACATGCCTTCATAGCAATATAGCTCTGATAACAACTCCATTTCACAAAGGTATCCATGGAACTCTCTATCATCTGAGGGATACTTTTTTTACCGAAGAGTTCCTCCCTACTTGAAACAGTCATTCCAAGATAATCCCTTGCTACATCATCATAGTGATATGTGTCCTTCAAAGGATTTAGCAAGTAGGCAGCGATAGCACAATCAAATAAATTACTGCTTTCATCCGCTATCATATAAGAAAGCTGTGCCTTTAAACCTATAACTGATAACGGAATATTTTTCGCAATTAATCGATTCACTTTATCAAACAAATACTCACTAGTAATTAAGCCCTCCGGAACAATCACTGCAACATGGGTTTCATCAATGGCTAATGAAACTCCGTAGATATGCTCCTTGTCTATGATACACTGACAACCAACTGGATGTTTAACAGCTTCTGCTCTGTTAAAAAAAGCTTCTGCTTCAGCAAAATCTGTAATACAACTAAAATGTTCCTCAATATCATTGCTAACTTGAGCTGTCTGTGAAAACCTAGCTAACATATTCTTAAACTCTAAACGTTTTAATATACGAAAGGCTTCTTCATTATACATATCTGTAAAGGTAGCTTCTTCTATATCATATTCTAGATCACAGTCTGTCTTAATGGTAGCAAGAACCTTACTTAATTGAGCCAAGTCATAGTGGGCGCTGAGGTTTTCCTTGGCTTTTTTTGGGAGAACTTCTTCTATATGATCGTAGGCATTTTCAATTGTTTCAAATTCTTGTAAGATCTTTGTGGCCGTCTTTTCTCCTATTCCAGGCACACCAGGGATGTTGTCAGAGGCATCTCCCATCAGACCTTTTAAATCTACTATCTGGGCAGGACTAACACCATATTTGTCAATTACATCCTGAGTGTTATAATCCTCAATCTCTGTACCACCGCGTTTGGTCTTAGGGATCCTGATTTTAATACGATCAGATGCTAACTGTAGCAAATCCCTATCACCGGAAACAAGGCTTACTTCATAGCCTTTCGCTTCCCCTGTTTTTGCAAGGGTTCCAAGTATATCATCCGCCTCGAATCCAGGTCTTTCTACAATCCTGATATTCATGGCTTTAAGTACTTCCTTCATCACCGGAATCTGTTGTCTTAACTCATCCGGCATAGCCTTACGGGTCCCTTTATACTCCTTAAACATCTCATGGCGAAAAGTCGGAGCACTGACATCAAAAGCTACTGTCAGATAATCAGCTTTCTCTTCCTCCATAATCTTAAACATGATATTTAAAAATCCATAAATAGCATTTGTATGCAAACCCTCAGAATTAGAAAGATCCGGAATTCCATAAAAGGCTCTATTTAAAATACTATGTCCATCTATTAAAAGAAGTTTTTTACTCATATATGTCATTTTCCTCCTTATATCTTATATATGCTATTGCTTTTCTAGCGTAGCTAAATCAATATTAGTATGAGACAGTGTCTCATAATCAATCCCATATTTTTGTTGAAGGTACTCATCTATCATAGTTTTCCGATTTTTAAAATAATAAGTCGGCAAAGTAAACTCGCTTTGTCCCTCACTTCGATAAATAAGCTTAACCTGTTCTGCTTCCTGATTAATGCTTAGTGTACTAACCACCATAATAATTATCAGCAGAAGTAAAAATGATATTCTCCTGAAGAGATAGGCACTATGAAAACGCCTTATTCTATCTTTATTTAATGACAATGTTTTCAAAAACTCCTCGTGGTAGTTTACTGCTATATTATCGTCCTCGTCCAATCGACGAAAACCCTGGAAAACAATATAATATACTTCCAACTCCTCCATGCAATCCGAACATTGTTCTACATGCAGCAGAAAATCTTCTAATGTATTCACATCCAGCTCATTATGAACATATTTATTAATTAATGCCTGCGCTTCATGACAATCCATAAAAGACCTCCTTTGCATATGTTTTTATTATACCCTTTTCCAATTCAAAACTCAAGAAAATGAAATGACGATAGAGAACTATACATGGTAATATATAACATATATTTTTATGTAATTTTTTCTTGCATCTCAAAAAAACATGTGTTAGAATAATCTTCGCTAGGCCTTAAGAAATTATACCTAGACAGAATTAGCCGGCGTGTTGGAATTGGCAGACGAGGTGGACTCAAAATCCATTCCCAGCAATGGGGTGCGGGTTCAAGTCCCGCCGCCGGCATCAAATAGCCGTTCACTTTATTAAGTGAACGGCTATTTTTACTTATATGACAATCTTTATCAATCCATATTTAAACGATCAATTCTCTTATAGCTTTTCCGATCATATGCATTCACATAGCTATTTTCTCTATAGTTATCATAGTCATATTGAGCGAGGCTTAAGATATAGATAATATCTCCTACGTAGGTTCCACGCAGAGTTGCATAATTCCCAGCATCCTGTTTATAGGTAAACTCCTCCATAAAACCTAAGGTTTCATCATAATGATAGATCCCATAATACTGCTTCATAGAATTGTCTGCCTCATTATAAGCAAATCCTATAATATTTTTCTCGTCATTCACCATAATCGCCTTATAATTATATGAGATATCTGAATAGGTATTATTTCCAAGATACATTTTGTGCACTTCTCTCACATTACCAGGATCTGATATATCAAACATACTGAGCTTCATTCCCATAGCCACTCCTGTTTCTACATCTGCCTCCTGTCCAATACCCAATAAAAGATTTTTACCGTAAAAATGCAGATAAGAAGAGAATCCAGGTATCTTTAACTTACCTATAATCTTTGGTTTTTCTGGATTTGATAAATCCACGCTAAACAATGGATCCACTTGTCTAAAAGTGACAAAATACCCTATATCTCCCATAAATCTTGCAGAATAGATTACTTCGTTCTTAGCAAGATTTTCAATTTTTCCAACTACTTTTAAGGAGGCATTCAAAACATATAGATTATTATAAGTACTAACCTCTGAGTCTTTAAAGTTTTGTACGGTTGTTACCACTCTAAAGTAGTTCTCATATTCGTCCATAGAAAAATTGTCTTTGATACTTCCTTTTACTTTTCCTTGTTTATCAGCTATTAATCTTCCATTCCTAGTACTAATCTTAGTAAGCAAAGTATCAACACCAGTATTGTTATATATACTATCTGCTATATATATATTGGAAGTACTAACATAAAAATTATATCCATTACTGAATATCGCTTTCTGATTTACGAATTTATCTGGTTTTGATAATAAAAGACTTGTGATAACCAGATAGCCACTGCATACACTAGAATCCGGAATTAAAACATCCTCATACTTCATAACAACCTCATCTACTTTTGGCATATACGTAGATGGTTCCTCTTTATCATACTCTAATCAATACATATCCTTTCTAGACATTACATACAGATATCCATCGCTAATGCGAGAGGTACTAAGCCATCCATCCATTTTTTTATTAGATTGTAAAATCGGCTTTTTATGATTAGAGATGTCATACACATCGATACTCACTTGTGGTTCTTCATATTTATACTCCGTCCCTTCCATCTTTTGTGAGACTGCGTCATCAATAATAGCGTACTCCGGGAAACAATTATATTGACCTTTCTGAGATATCAAAACCATCTGGTTACCTAATACATAAATATCCTTTAGAGTATCATAACCGGAAAGTGTAGCTTCTACTGTCATCTTATTTTTGGCTGTATTAATTATGCAGATGTCATTATCCTTTTTACAATATAGATATTTCCCATCATTCTTAACAATATCACCCTCGTCTACCCCTTCTACCTGTACGTTTGTTTTTCCAAAATCACTGCTACTGTCATTTATGGAAGCCGAATTACTCTCTGTCTGAGAGCTTGAAGGCATCTTTGCATCCTCTGCAACCATATCATCTTTCGTACCCCCCTGAATATAATCCTTTAATTTAGCAAGAAGAACCTGGTTATAGATTTGATCATACGACGTTGCTGTTAGAGAACTTTTCTCGATACTATGAGG
>JAEYRR010000087.1 GCA_023435505.1 Bacillota bacterium
AAAGACAGTAGCACAGTATCGTGAGGAAGTAAAAAAAGGTCTTATTGAAACTGCAGAAGAGCAAAAGAAAACAAGTGAAGAAAATGCTGTCTGGGATGCTATTGTAAAAAACTCTACTGTAAAAGAATATCCAGCAGATTTAGTGGAATATTATGCGTATAATAGCAGAAAGCAATTTATTACCCAGTTAGCATCTAATTACACGATGACGTTAGAAGATTATCTAAAAGCAGTAGGTAAATCTGAAGAGGAGTTTGATAAGGAAAGAGAAGATGATGCGAAGGCATACTTACAGCAGTTAATGATTCTTCAAGCTATTGCTAAAAAAGAGGGACTTGATGCAACTGATCAGCAGTACCAAGACGAGCTTAAGAAAGTACTAGAAGCTAACAATATGAAAACAGAAGATGAATTAAAGCAGACTTATGGTAACTTAACTCCATATACATTAAGAAAGAGTATTTTATATGATAATGTTACTAATTTTGTAGTTGGAAATGCAAAATTTGAATAGATATCACTTATGCAGGGTGCACCTCATTATGAGGAGTGCCCTGCATACTTTTTTACCATAATGTCCATTTTATACTATATATATCTAATATAGGAGGTTTAAAATGGACCTATTAGTATTTAAAAATAATGGTATCTCTAAACTAGGGCAGTATATCTCTTCACTTGTGGTACCTATATTACCATTCCTTATAGGAAATTGTCTTTTAAGTCTTTTTATCTGGTTTCTGTCAGTCTTAAGGTTTTCTGTCACAGCTCCTAATCTGTATCGCATCATGGAATTATTTAACTGTGAAATGAATTTGGTAATCCCCTTTTTGATAGGTGCCTCGGCTTGCAGAAAACTGGGTGTAAAGATTCTTCCGGGTTTGGTGCTTGTGGCTACTTTATTGTATCCTTCCTTCTATAAAATGGACATAAGTTTTTCTTCCATCATAAAAGAACCTATGATAATTAATGGTATGCAGCTTGCTATTCTGCCATTGTTAGTAATCATCTATCTCTATAGTAGGATTACAAAGAGAGTAGAAGCATTAAAACCACTGCCTCTATTAAAAAAAATAGCACCCTTTGTTTCTATGGGGGCTGTAATTGTCATAACCCTGTTTCTTATCTATCCAATAGGTGTATATATGGAGAGTCTCTTTCGTCTTGGAATACTCTGTACCTTTCTTGCAGTTCCTATGCTTGGAAGCATTGTTTTGGGCCTTTTATCACCAATCCTTATGCTTCTTGGATTTTTATATGGGGAGTTTCCGATCACCTTTGGTTTCTGGCAGCTTAGGGAGGCTGGCTTTCTCTTAGGACCGTCTCTTTTATCCGCCTGTGTTTGCCAGGGAACAGCAGCTTTGTGTATGGCGGTAAGAGAAAAAGACAGAGGGTTGCAGGGTAAAGAAGTGATTTGTGGAATCTTGGGTTTCTTTGCATTTATGACACCTGCTTTATTAGCAGTGAATTTAAGAAATGGGAGATATTTTGCTGCGGGTATGGTAGGAGGTTTTGTCTCAGGAGTATATTATGGAATCTTTCACGTAATCAGAGTTACCAATATCCCGATTTTAAGTATTGGCTTGGTTTTGGGAATAGCAGCTACCGTATATACGGTGCAATTTTTATTGGCGGAAACAGGGGACGAAAGTGTACCATCCTTGCAGGAACAGGATGCCTTGACAAACCTGGCACAAAAGTATAGAATTAAATAGTTTTGCGACTACTGATAAGTATTGTAACTTTAAAGTACAGTTTATATAGAATTAGGAGGGTGCCCCTTGGCAGATTTAAAGAAAGAGATTACCAAGAGAAGAACGTTTGCAATCATTTCCCATCCCGATGCAGGTAAGACAACCCTGACGGAGAAATTTCTTTTATATGGTGGAGCGATTAACCTTGCAGGAAGCGTTAAGGGAAAGAAGACTGCTAAACATGCAGTTTCAGACTGGATGGAAATTGAAAAGGAAAGAGGTATTTCTGTCACATCCTCAGTTTTACAGTTTAATTATGATGGATATTGCATTAATATATTAGATACGCCGGGACATCAGGACTTTTCAGAGGATACGTATCGTACCTTAATGGCGGCTGACTCTGCAGTAATGGTTATTGATGCCTCCAAGGGTGTTGAGGCGCAAACAATAAAGCTGTTTAAAGTATGTGTTATGCGTAATATTCCTATCTTTAGGTTTATTATTAAGATGGATCGAGAGGCTAATGACCCATTTGAATTATTAGGTGAGATTGAGGAAGTTCTGGGTATTAAAACCTGTCCAATTAACTGGCCAATTGGTTGTGGAAAAAACTTTAAGGGTGTCTATGATAGGCAGACGAAGATGATTTCACGCTTTTTAGCTGCCAACAACGGACAAAAGGAAGTAGAAACCATTGAAGCTGAGCTGGGCGATCCTAAGTTAGATGATCTGATTACAAAGGAATATCATGATATTCTGTTAGATGACATAGAATTACTGGATGGAGCTAGTGATGAATTTGACATGGAACAGGTAAGTAAAGGACAACTATCTCCAGTATTTTTTGGTTCTGCGTTAACAAACTTTGGTGTGGAAACCTTCCTAACTCATTTTCTTAATATGACCTCTTCTCCTCTACCA
>JAEYRR010000153.1 GCA_023435505.1 Bacillota bacterium
AGCTATTAGTGTGCTCTGCACTTATTTGTTTTGTAGACTTAAACTTAATTAGCTCATGGATCGTAATTATCATTATTAGCCGTGAATTTATAATAAGTGGTTTCCGTCTGATTGCATCTGATAATGGTGTAGTCATAGCTGCTAGCATTTGGGGGAAATTTAAAACAATCGCTCAGATGATTATGGCTATTTTGCTAATCGCAAACTTTGATAATTTAATATTCAACGTACTAGAGCAAGTGTTTATCTATCTTTCTTTAGTACTTACTATTATATCTCTAGTTGATTATTTGATTAAAAATCGTAAGGTGTTACACGAAGGGGGCAAATAACCTTGATTGCTGAGATTCTTTGTGTTGGGACAGAACTGTTACTTGGTAATATTATAAACACCAATGCAGCATATCTAGCTCAGGTATGTGCCAAGACCGGAGTATTCGTCTACTATCAAAGCTGTGTAGGCGATAATGAACTTAGATTGTCAGAAGCCATTAAAACGGGCTTAAGTCGAAGTGATATCATGATTTTAAGTGGTGGATTAGGGCCAACCAAAGATGATTTGACAAAGGAATGTGTAGCAAAAGTATTAGGGATTCCTCTTAAGGAAGACCCTTTGGTTCGTAAGTCTATAGAGGATTATTTTTTTAGGAGAGGCAAAGCGTCCATCACAGCTAACAACTGGAAACAGGCACTAGTTCCAAACGGTGCAGTTGTTTTACCAAACAAAAATGGAACAGCACCTGGTTTGATTATCAAAAAGGATGAAAAACATATTATTCTGCTTCCAGGTCCTCCTATGGAGTTAAAACCTCTAACAGAGGAATATGTAGTTCCCTACCTTTCTTCCCTTCAGGATCAAGTAATATATTCCACGATGGTTAAATTGGCTGGAATTGGAGAAAGCAAAGTAGAAACAATGATACTTGACCTAATTGATGAACAGTCTAACCCAACGATAGCTCCATATGCTAAATTGGGAGAGGTACATCTAAGAGTAACAGCTACTTCTTACAATATTAAAGCAGCTAAGGAGTTAAGTAAGCCTTTGCTTGAAACGTTAGCGGATAGGTTTGGTAATCTCATATATACGTATGACGAAAATAAGAATCTGGAGGATGTTGTGGTTGAGCTATTAGAAAAGCATCATCTTACTATAACAACTGCAGAATCCTGTACTGGAGGATTGGTATCTTCTAGGCTGATTAATGTTCCAGGAGCATCCTCGGTGATTAAGCAGGGATTTGTCACTTATGCCGATGAGGCGAAGGAGATATATCTTCAAGTAAAAAAGGAAACGCTTACTACGTACACAGCTGTTAGTAGTATGATAGCCGAAGAAATGGCAAAAGGTGCAGCTTTGGCCACAGGTTCAGATGTATCTGTTTCTGTAACAGGACTTGCTGGCCCTGATGGTGGGAGTGAAGAGATTCCTGTTGGTACTGTATTTATTGGATGTTACTGTAGAGAAAAGGTCGTAGTAAAAGAATATCATTTTGATGGTAATCGTAGTAAAATACGAGAATCTGCAGTGATAGCCGCCCTTAATTTAATACGTCTTTGTATTGCCGAGAATTATACAGAATAAAATATGAGAGCTGCAACACTAGATTTCAGTGCGCAGCTCTTTTCATTAAAGTAATATTATTATATACTATATGAGAAGATATAATAAAAGAGAAGAAAGGCCAGTAGTATGAGTCATGTAATAGTAATTGGCGGTGGACCAGCGGGAATGTTGGCTTCTATTATCGCTGCTAGAGCTGGCCATCATGTCAGCTTATATGAGAAAAATGAAAAATGTGGTAAAAAACTATATATTACAGGTAAAGGCCGTTGTAATGTAACCAATGCAAGTGATATGGACATCGTGTTCGATAATGTAGTGTCGAATAGAAAATTTTTATATAGCAGCTTTTATACGTTTACAAATCAAAATCTTATGGATTTTTTTGAAGAATTAGGCTTAAAGCTGAAAATAGAACGGGGAAACCGTGTCTTTCCACAATCAGACAAATCCTCAGATGTTATTCATGCGTTGGTTGCAGAAATGGAACGTCTTGGCGTAGCGATTCATTATCATAGTAATGTAGAGGGACTGCTAACGACGGAGGATGCTGTAAACGGTATCCTTCTTAACAAAAAACCGGTATATGCAGATTCCGTTATTGTAACAACTGGAGGTTTATCCTATCCAGTCACAGGTTCTACTGGAGATGGTTATGAGTTTGCAAAAAATGTAGGACATACCGTAACGGAATGTGTTCAATCTCTTGTACCATTTAATATTAAAGAAGACTTCATAAAGGACCTACAAGGCCTGTCCCTTAAGAATGTTAAGTTAACACTAATGGCAGATAATAAAAAACTTTATGAAGATATGGGTGAAATGCTCTTTACTCATTTTGGTATCAGTGGACCTTTGGTCTTAAGTGCCAGTAGTTATCTGGCTGCCTATAAAAAGAAGGCAAAGTTCTCAGTTTCCATCGACTTAAAGCCAGCTTTGACATTAGAACAGATTGATAATCGATTACTTCGAGACTTTGAAAAGAATATTAATAAGATATTTGCCAATTCTTTAGATGAATTGCTTCCGAAAAAGCTAATTCCTGTGATTATCAGGCTTTCCGGAATATCAGAAGAAAAACGTGTCAACCTAATAACGAGAGAAGAACGTATGGCATTAGCAAAACTGTTAAAAGACTTCCCTTTGACTGTGATTTCCCTACGAGGTTATAACGAAGCAGTCATTACTAAGGGAGGGGTTAAAGTCAACGAGGTTGATCCATCCACAATGGAGTCAAAGAAAATTCGAAACTTATATTTTGCTGGAGAAGTTTTAGACTTAGATGCTTTAACAGGTGGTTATAATTTACAGATTGCTTGGTCGACTGCATACATGGCAGGAATGGCTATTAAATAAATAAAGGATAAGAGGGACAACTATGAATTTTTGTATTGCGATTGATGGACCTGCGGGAGCAGGTAAGAGTACCATTGCTAAGTTACTTGCGAAGAAATTAGGCTTTGTGTATGTGGATACAGGGGCTATGTATCGTGCTATGGGTCTTTATTTTTATGAGAATAATATTAATATTGAGTCTGAAGAAGATGTGTTACAGGCGTGTGAACATACAGATATCACCATATCTTACAATAGTAATGGACAGATAGTTTTTTTAAATGGTGTAGATGTCACCAGTCAGATTCGGACAGAGAATGCAGGGTTAATGGCTTCCAAGGTTGCTGTCCTAAAGTCTGTCAGACTTAAACTTGTTGAGCTGCAAAGAAAGCTTGCATCAATGGAAAATGTCATTATGGATGGTAGGGACGTTGGTACCTATATTCTTCCTAATGCAGATCTTAAAATCTACCTTACAGCCTCCTCTAAAGAAAGAGCAAGCCGCCGTTATCAGGAGTTAATGGAGAAAGGGATGGACTGCAATTTAAATCAGATTGAACAAGACATTATTGCTCGTGACAAGCAGGATATGAATCGTGAATTTGCCCCATTAAGACAGGCAGAGGATGCTGTTTTAATTGATTCTTCCAATCTTTCCATAGACGAAGTAGTAAATAAGATGATAGAATTATACAACGAAAAGAATAAGTGAGGCTTATATGAAAGTTAGATTAGCAAAAAGTGCAGGTTTCTGTTTTGGCGTGAAACGTGCAGTGGATGTAGTTTATGATAGCATAAATAAAAATGATACAGTTTATACCTACGGAGAAATTATTCATAATGAAGAAGTTGTTAAAGATCTTCAGAATAAAGGTGTTAAGGTATTAGGATCACTATCCGAATTAAAACCCGGTACCAAGGGTACACTAATCATAAGATCCCACGGAATATCCAAAGGTGAATATGAGGAGATTGAGAAATCTGGTGTAAGCATAATTGATGCTACCTGCCCATTTGTGAAGAAAATTCATAATATTGTTAAAGAACAATCTGATTTGGGTCGAAAAATAATAATAATTGGTAATGACAAACACCCGGAAGTGGAGGGCATCAAAGGTTGGTGTAACGGAGAAGTTACTGTTATAGAATCAGAGGAAGAAGCAGAAAATTATTCAACAAATGAGGATGCTAAGATCTGTATAGTAGCACAAACGACATTTAAATACACGAAATTTCAAGAATTAGTTGAAATTATATCAAAAAAGGGTTATGATATACTTGCTTTAAATACAATTTGTAACGCTACCGAGGAACGTCAGCAGGAGGTCAATGAATTGGCCCAAGAATCTGATGCTATGATTGTAATTGGTGGAAAACATAGTTCAAATACGCAGAAGCTCTATGAAATAAGTAAGAAGAAATGTCACAATACTTTCTATATACAGACACTTGATGACCTAGATTTAGAGCGATTTAAATCTTTTCGTAGCGTAGGTATTACCGCAGGGGCTTCCACCCCAAATAAAATAATTGAGGAGGTTCATA
>JAEYRR010000192.1 GCA_023435505.1 Bacillota bacterium
GCATGGGAGAGAGTTTGTCTGTCAAGAGATGCAAAACGCCTCACCAGCTTAGACTATATTCAGGGGATATTTTCAGGCTTTGTAGAACTTCATGGAGATAGACTTTCCGGAGAAGACCGTGCTTTAATAGGCGGTATTGCTAGGTTTAACGGTCAGCCGGTGACTGTGATTGGAACTCAAAAAGGCCGTAATACCAAGGAGAATATACTTCGCAACTTTGGAATGCCTAAGCCTGAAGGCTATCGAAAGGCATTGCGCCTGATGAAGCAGGCAGAAAAATTCAACCGTCCCATTATCTGCTTTATAGATACTCCTGGAGCTTACTGTGGCATAGAGGCAGAAGAAAGAGGTCAAGGGGAGGCCATAGCACGTAATCTTTATGAGATGTCGGATATAAAAGTCCCTATCCTGTCGGTATTGATTGGAGAAGGTGGTAGTGGAGGTGCACTTGCATTAAGTGTTGCAGATGAGGTCTGGATGCTTGAAAATGCAACCTACTCCATACTATCTCCGGAAGGCTTTGCTTCCATTATCTGGAAGGATAGTAAGCGTGCACCGGAGGCAGCCAAACTGATGAAAATGACAGCGCAGGAGTTAAAAAACATGGGCATCGTGGAAAGAATCATAATAGAAGAGCAAAGTGATTCTATGAGTATGCTAAAAGAGTTAAAGGTGGAGATAGGTGACTTTCTTAAGCGTTATAAAGATATGGAAAAGGAACGGCTAATAGAGAAACGGTATCAACGTTTTCGTACCCTGTGATAAAATGATACTTTTTGGAGGTGCTCAATATAAAAATCGGAAATAAAGAAATCAAATATCCTGTTATACAAGGTGGAATGGGAGTAGGTATCAGTCTAAGCTCTTTGGCCGGAATGGCCGCGAAGGAGGGAGCGATCGGCGTAATATCCGCTGCACAGATTGGATTTAGTGAACCTGAATATAAAAAAAGTCCTTTGGAAACCAACCTAAGGATGATAGGAGAACACATTAGACGTGCCAGAGAGATAGCCCCAGATGGAGTTTTAGGGATAAATATCATGGTAGCCACGAGAGAATATGCAAAATATGTGAAAGAGGCGGTAAAGCACGGAATTGATATTATTATATCGGGTGCCGGTCTTCCGATAGAATTACCTAACTTGACAAAGGGAAGTAAAACAATGCTTGCACCTATTGTATCTTCTTTAAAGGCAGCACAGATTATATTCAAGTTGTGGGATAAAAAGCAACAGGTTTGTCCGGATCTTCTTGTTATTGAAGGGCCTGAAGCAGGTGGACATCTTGGATTTCATGAGGAAGAAATCGAGTACTACAAGACAAATTGCTATATTGACGAAGTAAAAAAAATAATTGCTTTTGTAAGAGATTATGAAGAAAAGTATCAAAAAAAGATTCCTGTGTTTTGTGCCGGAGGGATACAAAATCATACAGATGTAGAAAAATATATTGCGTCAGGGGCGGATGGGGTCCAAGTAGGAAGTCTATTTGTGACCACAAAAGAGTGTGATGCACATGAGGCTTATAAACAAGCATATCTTAATTGCAAAAAAGAGGATATTGTCCTAATAAAGAGTCCGGTAGGATTACCTGGCAGGGCCATAAATAACTCCTTTTTACAAAGAATCAATAATCACCGTGTGCCGACTACAGGATGTAAAAACTGTATCAGTACTTGTAATCCTGCAGAAACCAGATACTGTATCTCAGATGCCTTAATTCGTGCCGTTAAGGGGGATGTGGAGGAGGGATTAATATTTTGTGGGGCAAAGACCCATATGCAACAAGAGATTACTTCAGTAAAGGAAGTATTGGAAAAGTTATTTCCCAAGAGAATTTAAAAAGAGTGCTGCCACACATCTCATAAGTCAGTGTAGCAGCACTTTTTATCTTATTCCTTATATGGATCCATTGTCTTTATAGTTCCATCTTCATTGTATGTTAATTCTCTGAATTTTACACAACGCTTGTGATTCACTCCACCTGATAAGGAGGAATCATGATAGAATAAATACCATTTATCGTTAAACTCAACGATGGAATGATGAGTAGTCCAACCGATCACTGGTTCTAAGATTCTTCCTTTATAAGTGAAAGGTCCCTTAGGAGTTTTACCGACTGCATAAACTAGATAGTGAGTAGTTCCAGTGGAGTAGGATAAGTAGTAAAGACCATTGTACTTATGCATCCAAGGACCTTCAAAATAACGTCTGTCTTCATCATCAGCAGTAAGAGGATTGCCGTTCTCGTCAAGTATAACGATTTCTTCAGGTTCAGCTTTAAAGGATTTTAAATCATCACTTAATTCTGCAACTCTTGGTCCGTACGCTGGAGCACCCTTAGGTGGTTCAGCTCCATCAGGAGTATATACATTGCCTGGCCATTTTTCTAACTGGCCGCCCCAAAGACCACCAAAATAGATATATGCTTTACCATCATCGTCCACTAAAACAGCAGGATCGATACTGTAACTGCCTTCTATGTAATTTGGCTCTGGAGTAAATGGTCCAGCTGGATTCTTACTGGTTGCTACGCCGATATGGAAGATATCATCTTTGTCTCTGGCAGGGAAGAATAGATAATAAGTACCATCTTTATAGGCTGCGTCTGGTGCCCACATCTGTTTTTTAACCCAAGGAACATCTTTCATATGAAGGGCTTCTCCATGGTCAATACAAGGAGCATCTACATCTTCCATAGAAAGAATGTGATAATCCTCCATTTTGTATTGATCACCGTTGTCGTTGTCTTCTCCGTTATGGTCTAAATCGTGGGAAGGATAAATGTATAACTTTCCCTCAAATACATGTGCTGATGGGTCAGCAGTATAAATATGTGTAACTAAAGGCTCATTCTGTTTAGTGTTTTTTTCCATGGTTTTCTTCCTTTCTAGGTAATAAATACTGACATTTTACCATAAAGAAAGAGTTATTTCTGTTCAAATATTGTGATGTTCTAATCAATTAATTTCATACTCGTATTATTGGTAAAATGGTACAGCATTCTGTTAATTTTTTATGCAATTAAAATATTGCCAAGCATTAGTTTATAAATTAAACTAATCACAAAGGTGCTCACTTAGGTATTATCTTCCTATCATTCCTTATAG
>JAEYRR010000271.1 GCA_023435505.1 Bacillota bacterium
GGTTCTGGCAGTTAGTCAGGAGAATGGTGGGCATGGAGAAGCGGTGAATACAGGCTTGCAACATGCAACTGGACTATATTATAAGGTGGTTGACAGTGATGACTGGGTAGATGAGGCTGCCTTTGGGAAGCTTCTTCAGGTGATGAAAGAGCACATTTTAAAGAACCAGATGGTAGATATGTACCTAGCCAACTATGTTTATGAGAGGGCCTTTCTCAATAAGCAGAAGGTGATAAAGTATACAGGAATCTTTCCACAAAACAAGGTATTTGGATGGGATGAAGTCGGACATTTCGGTCAGAGCCAGTATGTCATCATGCACTCGGTATTTTATCGCACCCAAATGTTGAAAGATTGTGGATTACAGTTACCGAAACACACCTTCTATGTGGATAATATCTTCGTTTATTATCCGCTTCCATTTGTAAAAACCATGGTTTATGTAGACGTAGATTTATATCGTTATTTTATTGGTCGAGAAGATCAGTCTGTCAATGAAAAGGTCATGATGGGAAGAATGGACCAGCAGCTTCGAGTAACCCGCCAGATGATTGATCAGACCAAGGTGGAAGAGATTAAGGAAGAAAAGCTGAGAAAATACATGGTCAAATACATGTCCATGATGATGACAATATGTACGGTGTTTCTGCTGAAACGAGGAGAAGAACAGGATATAAAGGATATTAAGGAAATCTGGACCTATCTGGAACATAAAGATCCTGCTTTGTACGCCCTGGTTAAAAAGACTTTCCTAGGTCGTGCTATGGGCTTAAAGGGAAGACTGGGGAAAAGGATTATTCTGTCTGGATACGCCATATCCCGAAAGATTTTTGGATTCAATTAAGGCCTAATAAAAAAGCCCTGTTCTATGTGACTCACATAGGATAGGGCTTAATATTATACACGTAGTTTGGAATGAATTTTCTTCTTTTCTTTTATCATAACAACCAGTTTGTTGTAATCTACCTTGTAGACCATTACATACATAAAACCACTTAGCATAACAGAGCAGATTACATCAAATGCAGAGTGCTGCTTTAAAAACATCGTGGACAAGCAAATCAGTATCATCAGTACAAAAGAAGATCGTATCACCCACCTGTGGGAACGAAGCCGTTCACTTTTAGAGATGGCGATGTGAGCTCCAATGGAGTTGAATGCATGGATGCTTGGGCAGACATTGGTTGAAGTGTCCGCACTATATAAAGTTTTCGCGATATCTACCAGGATATTATCTCTTGCAAATGAGGTAGGTCTCAAATTCTGTCCATTTGGCCAGATGGTATAGATAATCAGGCATATGGTCATACCAATAAATAGAAAGCCACAGCACCTATAAAAATCCGTTTTCGATGTAAAAAAGAAAAAGGCTATGGTAGCTGCAATATAGGCAAACCAAAGCAAATATGGGATGACAAATAATTCATTAAAAGGGATCCATTTATCTATGTCTATGGTAACCACAGTATAATCGGTCACTACCTTAGATTCCAGTATGAGAAACCATGGCAAGTAAAGAAAGAAATATAATAATACCCAGGCATGTTTGTATTTTAATAAAAACTGTCTCATAATAACCCTGCCTTTCTAATCATACGTTGGATTATAGCACAGAGATTTTTGTCATGCAAGCAGGGAACTGTAAGATTAAGAAAGGTTTAAGAATTTGTATGTAAAGCCAATCGCTTTATATAGTAAAGGGAAATGGTAATTTTAGTTAAAAAAATATAAAATAATGCTTGTAAATTTGAGAATATGAAGTTATAATATTCCCATATTAAAGAAATCAATGCAACGGAGCATATGTGTTAGGGCATATGCTCCGCTTTTTTTTGGTTCATTACCAAACTAGCAGGGAATTTCTAATATTAAGAAAGGATGAAAAAGATGGATAAAATTGATATGAAAATAATCGCATTGTTACAGCAAAACGCTCGCTATTCGTTAAAGCAATTAGCAGAGCAGGTGTATTTATCCTCACCAGCAGTTTCTTCCAGGATAGAGCGACTCGAGAAGGAAGGATATATAAAAGGCTATCAGGCAGAGATTGATATGCTGAAGCTTGGATATCATATTACTGCTTTTATCAATCTGGAAATGGCTCCAAAGCAAAAAAGTACATTTTATCCATTTATAGAGACCTGTCCTAATGTTCTGGAATGTAACTGTGTGACAGGCACCTATTCCATGCTGATTAAAGTGGCATTTCCTAGTACAATGGAACTGGACTCCTTTATTGGGCAGCTTCAGAAGTTCGGGAATACCTCTACTCAGATCGTCTTTTCTACAGCTGTGAAGTCAAGAGGAATTCAGGTGGAACAGCTTTCTTAATGAAATTCTAAGATAGTTTTATTGACTTCCTTAATTTTCTTGTCCTATAATGAGGGTACGATTGTTAAGGAGGGAGAGATAAAAAATGTTTTTGGAAGTCAAAGATATACATAAAACATTTGGCGACACAGAAGTCCTTCATGGTGTTTCCTTTCATGTGGAAAGTGGCAAGGCATTAGGTTTATTGGGAAGAAATGGTGCTGGAAAGACAACCACCATTCGTATCTTAATGGATGTATTTAAAGCCAATAGTGGTACGATTCTACTGGATGGTAAGATATTTGATCCAAGCAAATGTCAGATTGGATATCTTCCGGAAGAGAGAGGATTATACCCTAAGAAGAAGGTGATGGAGCAGCTTGTTTTTCTGGCAGGGCTTCGAGGCCTAAGCAAGAAGGAAGCTAAAAAGAATGCTCATAAATGGCTTGTTCGCCTTGGTGTTGACGAATATGAAAATCGTAATTTAGACACCTTATCAAAGGGAAATCAACAGAAGGTTCAGTTGGCACAGACCATTGTCTGTAATCCGGATATTGTGATCTTAGATGAACCATTCAGTGGTTTGGATCCGGTGAATTCTCAGATATTAAAGGATGTTATTAACGAGCTGATCGAA
>JAEYRR010000279.1 GCA_023435505.1 Bacillota bacterium
CAAATAGCCTGGTATCAGAATTTTTTGATCCCTGTGACACTATCTGGAGAGGCATCGGTCTTATACCGGGCTCTGGACTTAAAGTCCGCCAGGAATACATACATTTGACCATGGAACGAGAAGTGCAAGAAATAACAAGTATACTAAGACAACAGACTGTAGGGGAAGAAGAGGAACAAGGAGAGAGGCAGACGAACTGTATCTGCAACCTAATCTTACTTGGAAAAGCGAGTCCAACAGATTGTAAATTGTTTCAGTCCGGTAGCTGTACCCCAGAGCACCCCATAGGAGCTTGTATGGTATCTCAGGAGGGAACCTGCAATTGTTACAAGAGAGGGGGGAATTAAATGATTATTACAGCAGCACACGGAAGTGGAGGAAGTGCTACCAATCACCTGGTGACAGAAGTGTTTGCCAAGCATTTTCATAATAAGATTTTAAATAAGATGGAGGATAGCGCAGTTGTCACATCCAGTGGAGAAATTGCTATTACAACAGATAGCTTTGTTGTAACGCCACGTTTCTTTCCTGGCGGCGATATTGGAAAGCTTGCAATATGTGGCACTGTAAATGACCTATTAATGGTCGGTGCGATTCCCCAGTATCTGACCTGTGGATTTATTATAGAGGAAGGTGCTCTAATAGAGGAACTTGATTTGATTGCGTCCTCCATGGCAAGAACTGCAAAGGAAGCAGGCATAACTATAGTGGCAGGTGATACGAAGGTTATAGAGGGAAGAGGCGGTATATATATTAATACAACAGGGATTGGATTTGTACCATCTGATAGGAATCTTTCTGTGAATTCTATTGAGGAAGAGGATGTAATCCTACTGTCTGGAACTCTTGGAGATCATCATGCCACTATATTAAGCAGCCGCATGAATATACAGAATACCATAACCAGTGATTGCAAAGTACTTAAAGACGGGGTAGAAGCGCTGTTTCATGCGGGAATTCGCTTAAAAGCCATGAGAGATGTAACCCGAGGTGGACTAGGAACTATATTGAATGAATTTGTGGCATCCTCCGGTAAAGGAATTGAGATAGAGGAAGTAAACCTTCCTGTTAATCCACAGGTACAGGGCTTTTGCTCCATTCTTGGGCTCAATCCTCTGTACATGGGCAACGAAGGAAAATTCATCGCTGTTCTTCCAAACAATCAGGCGGAGTTGGCACTTTTAGCCCTTCATGGATTAGAGGGGTATGAGGAGGCAGTCATCATTGGAAAAGTGGTAGCGAAAGCCGGTGTTCGTATGAAAACAAAGCTTGGAGGATTAATTCGTATTGATGTCCTACAAGGGGAGGGACTTCCTAGAATCTGTTAAAATAAGAGAAGCTGTTAACTTTGAGCTTAGAAATGTTGATAATCAATGTTTCTAAGCTCTTTATTGTGGGACAAAATAATAATGATATGGTAATATATAGTATAAAAGGTAGAAAATTAGTAAATTTATGCAAGATTATTCAGATTGGAGTGAAATGAGTTATGGCATCCATATTAATCGTAGATGATGAGCAGACAATAAATGACCTGATTCTACTTAATTTACAAATGGCAGGATATGAATGTAATCAGGCTTTTGATGGGAAAAGTGCAATTGAAATGTTAGAGCACAGTACATATGATTTAGCTTTACTAGATATCATGCTACCAGAGATAGACGGTTATGAACTGTTGCCTTATTTTAAAAAGAAGGGCATACCAGCCATTTATCTAACTGCCAAGGACTCTGTTTTGGACAAAGTCAAAGGACTTAGAAGTGGTGCAGAGGATTATATAACGAAACCCTTTGAAGCAATGGAGCTGATTGCTAGAGTGGAATTAGTGTTGCGACGAAGAGGAACGAATAAAATGATTTTTGAGCTAGGAGAGATATGTATCAACTTAGATGAGAGAGTAGTAAGAAAACAAGGACAAATTGTGGAACTGGCAGCTCAAGAGTATGCCCTTTTGGAAATGTTGGTAAAGAATTGTGGTCTAGCATTGTCTAGAGAACGCCTTCTAGAAGGTGCTTGGGGCTATGATTATATTGGTGAAACTAGGACAGTAGATATGCACATCCAAAGACTAAGAAAAAAACTTGGGTGGGACGAAGAAATTAGGACCCTATATAAATTTGGGTACAGATTGGAGAGATAGATGAGGATACGTTCGAAAATATTTATAAGTATTATATCTGTGGCAATGGGTGCCTTTCTTGTAGTATCTGTGCTGTTGATTCTTCGTAGTCATCAAAATCTCATAGATGGTGAAGTGGAACGAACGAAGAATGAGTTTACGACCATCTCTTCAGCCATTAAATCCTATACCAATCAAGTGAACCGAACAGAGGAAGAAGTGTCTCAGGTTTTTACCCAATACATGAGGTTCTATAAGGATAGGGGCATCTATCTAGGGTATGTAAAGGAAGACAACCTTCTTATTGGGGAGGACTTAATAAAACCCCTTTTGACTAAGGATATGTTAGGAGCTAATGACGAAGAGAATACCATATCAGTACAGCCACAGGACAATAAGTATTATATTATTAGTGTAAACTATTTAAATGAGTCAAGTAAGTTGGTATATGTAAGAGATATTACCTCTGTATACAATGATAGACAGCAAATGATTCTTTTGTCAGCCATTATGGGTGGAGTAATGTTCTTACTACTTTTATTTATTTCGATTATGTTGTCTAAATCCATTACAAAACCTCTCATTAAGCTTACAGAGGGAGCAAAAGATATTGAAGAAGGAAAATACGATATCTGCTTAGAGGAGACAAAAGGGGAAGTCGGCTCTCTAGCTACTAGCTTTAACCGTATGAGCCGTAAAATCAGCGAACGAGAGCAGGAACTAGAGAACAATTTAAATAATAGAGAACAGTTTATCGGTAATATTGCGCACGAGATGAATACTCCTTTAACTGCCATCCAGGGATATGCACAAATGCTTCAGAGGACAAATATCAGTGAAGAAACTAGGTTAAAATCCTTAGAAACCATTCAAAGGGAAACAAAGAGGATTCGTGATATGCATCTTAAATTACGAACTCTATCCCTTCTTAAATCAGATGAAATAGAGAAGAAAAATGTTGATTTGTGTGCTGTTTATGAGTCTGTGACGGAGGATATTCATTGGCTTTTAGAGGAAAAAGACATAGAGCTTGTTTTAAAAAAAGAGAAGGATAGTTGCGTAGTCAAAGGAGATGCCACTCTTATTTTTATGGTGATATCCAATCTATTACGCAATGCAATTAATTATTCTGATTCTCGGACAACTATCTGGGTAGAAATCGGTAGAGAAGTACGGGAGGAGAAAGATGGTATTGAGGAAAGCCAAAGTATCTATTATATATCGGTTCAAGATCAGGGCATTGGTATTCCTGACGATAAGCTTTTAAGAATCTTTGAACCCTTTTACCGCATTGATAAGTCAAGAAGCCGTAAAACTGGCGGAAGTGGGCTAGGGCTTTCCATATGTAAAGAAATCATGGATGTGCTTAAGGGAAGGATTCTTATAGAATCAATGGTTGGTGTAGGAACAAAAGTAATCGTACAATTCATGGAATAAAGGATTTACAACTCTGTTACAAGTTAAAAATACACCGGTGACAAACCATTGATATTATGTGACTATCAGCTAAGCAATGCTGAAAATCATATGAGAGGATAATAAATTTATGAAAAAGAGAAATTATTTAGTAGTTTTAGGAGTTTTATGTTTAGGAGCATTGACAGGATGTGGTTCAGGAGTGGAACGTACTGTAAAGACCTATGGTGATTCTGATGCATTAGTAGAGGCACAAAAAGAAACCACAAGTCCAAAGCCAACATATGTAGAGAGTACGACACCCCCTTCACTAGACCCACAAAATAGTGAATCAAACAAACCTGGAAAGAAGCCTGAGGGTGTCAATGCGGATAAAAAGGATCTTGAAGTTACAAAGAATTCGAAAGTAAAAGCAAAAGCAGAGTACTCTAAAGTAGAGACACTAGGTGGTGCCAATACTAATAAAATCAAAATACGAGTATCTGGTGTTACTAGTGATGAGACGGAGGTTTGGTTCTTTGAGACTGAAGAATTTCCTTCAACAGAAGAAACTGCACCTCTAAACTATATGGGAGATGCTTACGGAATAACCTACGTTTGTTATAACGGAGTAATCTTTGCAATCGACATAGCAACTGGTAATATATCTTGGGTAAACAAAGAGTTTAGTGGAGATACAGGTGAAAATGTCAACTGTCATCTTCCAAGACCAGATGGTCATCTATATGTCTCTGGCTATTATGGTCCAGACTTTATGGAGATCGATGAAAATGGTAAGACAGTAAAACGAATTGATCACTTATTAGGTGATGAGTATTATTGGCCACTTTCTATGGAAATCACACAGGATGAAAAAGGGCTACTCCTATATTATCAATCTAATGCAAAATACGCTTTGTTAAATTTAGAGGATTATTCAGCAAAAAAGTTTGATAATAATTAGTAAAGAGACAAAGACAATTTTTTGTGAAGCAAGTTGTCGAGCAGCATGAGGGATACTTGATAAGGGCTGTAACCATTTAAGTTATCCCTTCCAGTGCTGTTTATATCAAGGCATTTAGTTAAATAATCAAACACTTCTTTCTCATATCTTTGAGTTTTTAAATCCATTAAAACATTTTTCGCCTTTCTAGCTCATTTTTTGCATATACTAAATATTGTAAAATTCGGACAAATAACCTCTAATATAAACGTAAATAAGAAATATAATGCAATAAAAAGGACAAATGACCTTTTTTATTATTAGAAGTAATGATAGAATATAGGTAAATTGTGAATTATAATTGTTCACTTTTTACAAATACATATTATTTTTTGAGGATACTCATCTGTCTGCCTGAAAGGCAGCTGGGTTTCAATTATATGTCACATGTTACATTAGAACTGGCGAAAGCTAAAAAAGGAGAGAGAGATATGAGAAAGAAAGTTTTAGCAGTTTTATTGACTGCAGTTATGGTACTATCCTTAGCTGCATGTGGAAGCCAAAATTCAAATGATACGACAGGAACCGACAAGCCAACAGATGGTAAAGGCTTAAAGGTAGCACTTGTAACAGATGTAGGTGGAGTAAATGACGGCTCCTTTAACCAGTCAGCTTGGGAAGGTTTACAGAAAGCTGGAAAGGAATTTAGTGTAGAAGTAAACTATCTGGAATCTTCAACAGATGCTGATTATACTCCAAATATCGAAAGTCTGATGGATGAGAAATACGACCTAATTATTTGTGTAGGATATATGTTAGCGGAAGCAACAAAAACAGCTGCAACAGCTAATCCAGATCAGAAATTTGCAATTATTGATGATTCTACCTGCGCGGATCTTCCTAATGTAACATGCCTGATGTTCAGACAGGAACAGGCTTCCTATTTGGTTGGTTATGTAGCAGGTCTTACTACAAAGAAAAATAATGTTGGCTTTGTTCTTGGTATGGCTAATGAGACAATGAATCAGTTTGGATATGGATATTTAGCAGGTGTTCTGGATGCTAATCCAAAGTGTAAGATTCAGCAGTTCAATGCGAACTCTTTTGCAGATTCTGCATTAGGTAAATCAAGTGCAAATACTGCAATCACCAACGGTGCGGATATTGTATTCCACGCTGCAGGTGCAACTGGACTTGGTGTAATCGAAGCTTGTAAGGAAGCTGGCGTATATGCAATTGGTGTAGATAGTGACCAATCTAAGTTAGCTCCTAAGACAGTTATTACTTCTGCTTTGAAGAGAGTAGATAATGCAGTATATGATACTACAGAATCTTTAATTAAGGGAACTTTAAAGGGTGGAATTAAGACTTATGACATTTCTATTGCTGGTGTAGATATCGCTCCTACTCAGGATTTATTATCTGCTGATGTAATCACAGCAATTAAAGGTGTAAAAGAAAAGATAATCAGCGGTGAAATCGTTGTTCCAGCTACCCAGAAAGAGTTTGAAGAAAAATACGGTAACGTATATGAATTAGACTAATTATTCAATCGCAATACATAGTCACAGATAATTTTTATTCTGTCTTGAAAGGAGATACTTAAGGAAAGTATCTCCTTACCCACCACCCAAAGGATGGTGGGTATTCCGGGCAGAATGCCTCGTTTAAATAGATGGGAGAATGAGCCTATGCGAAATATTTCTATGAAACAGGTAAACGACACAAGGGAGGAGATTCTTTCCACTATAAAGAGTCCGGAACTTACTCATGAGCAGAAGATTACCTGTCTGGCTGGCAAAGCAGACTCTCTGATGGAGGTTTTAGAACTACCTGAGGGATTACAGGAGCTAATGAATGTACCCATTGAGACAAGATGTATCTGCGACCTGTCAGAGGGACATGCGCCTATGCGTCCAAGGTATATAGTACCGGATTATGGTAAATTCATGAGAGAAGGATGCCGGTTCTTGCAACTTGCTCCGCCCACTGATTTGTATGAAGCGTTGAATCACTTATTGATTTTTTATAAGCATGTTCCAAGCATCACTAATTATCCAGTTTATCTAGGACAGTTAGATGAGCTTTTAGAACCTTTTATCGATACTGTAGATGAAAAGCAGGCAAAGAAGTTGTTAAAGATGTTTATGATACATATAGATAGGACTGTATTAGACTCCTTTGCTCATGCTGATATTGGCCCAAAGGCCTCAAAAACAGGACGTCTGTTATTAGAGGTAGAGGCAGAGTTAGAGAATGCAGTACCTAACCTTACTTTGAAATATGAGGAAGGCGTTACAGAGGATGAGTTTGCATTAGAAGCGGTAAACTGCGCTTTGCACAGTGCGAAACCAAGCTTTGCAAATCACGCTATGTTTAGCTCTGAATTGACCAGTAATTATGTAATTGCAAGTTGTTATAACGGACTTCCTTTAGGTGGAGGTTCCTATACGCTCTGCAGAATGATTCTTGGTAATATAGCAAAGAGATCAGAAAATATTAGAGATTTTATGGAAAACCAATTACCATATGTCATGAATATAATGGCTCGTTATATGGATGAGAGGATACGCTTTGAGGTTTGTGAAAGTGGATTCTTTGAGAATAACTTCCTGGCAAAGGAAGGCTTTATAAGCAGAGAGCGTTTTACCGCCATGTTTGGGTTGGTAGGACTTGCAGAATGCGTCAATCTATTATTAGAAAAAGAAGGTCAAAAGGGCCGTTTTGGTCGTGATGAGAATGCCAACGACTTAGGCGTCTCTATTATGGAAGCAATCAAGTGTTTTAATGAAAAACATAGTAATCCTTATTGTGAGGTGACTGGGGGACATTTTCTTCTCCATGCACAGGTAGGGATTACAGAGGATATCGGAATCTCGCCAGGTACCCGTATACCGATAGGAGAAGAACCGGAGGAACTGATTGATCACCTTCTGGTATTAGGAAGATTCCATAAATATTTTCCTTCAGGAACTGGGGATATCTTTCCGATAGACGTAACCATTCATAAGAATCTGGAATATGTACTGGATATCGTAAAAGGTTCCTTCGCGCAGGACCTAAGATATCTGTCCTTTTATGCAAGTGATAGTGATGTAATCCGAATCACAGGCTATCTGGTGAAACGTTCAGAGATGGAGAAGCTGGATAAAGGGCAGGCTGTATTACAGGATACAACAGGATTAGGATTGGGCTCAGTTAAAAATGGTCATATT
>JAEYRR010000010.1 GCA_023435505.1 Bacillota bacterium
TATCGAAATGGATAATGCTCCAGAAGATTTTCCACTGTAAAAATCTCTAACTTGTGATATTTTTCTTCTGCAGCCTTCCCAATTCCTTTTATTGCAATAATTGGATCCTCTGGTCTCATGCACCCACCTCCTTCATCAACTCTCCTATAGTTACTACACAAAACAAGGCTGCCGCAAATATGTGCGGCAGCCTATTACTAGAATTCCTATACTCTTATTCTACAGACAATACATAATAATATATTGGCTGTCCACCATATTGAACTTCTACATCGATATCAGGATATTCCTCCATGATTGCTTCCGCAACCGCATTGGCTTCCTCTTCGTCTACCTCAGCTCCAAAGTATAAGCTTACCAGTTCAGAATCGTCATCTATCAGCTGATGAATCAGATCTACTGTTGTGTCATAAATCTCAGTACCAACTGATAGTATAGTGCTGTCACCTATACCCATTATATTGCCTTGTTTGATTGCCTTACCATCAATGGAGGTATCTCTTACTGCATAGGTAACCTGACCGGTTTTAACTCTTGCCATTTCTTCTAACATCTTCTGTTTATTATCTTCCACAGATTTGTCATATACGAAATTAATCACAGCTGTAATACCCTGTGGTATTGTCTTGGAAGGAATTACTACGATATTCTTATCTTCCGTCAAGCTAGCTGCCTGATCCGCTGCAAGAATGATATTCTTATTATTTGGTAGAACATATATAGTATCTGCATTGACACAGTCAATCGCATTCAGAAAATCTTCTGTACTAGGATTCATGGTCTGACCACCTTCAATAATGTAATCAACACCAAGCTCCTTAAAGATTTCATTAACACCTTCACCAACAGAAACACTTATAAATCCAACTTCCTTACGTGGAGCAGGTTTTTTAGCTTCTTCCTTCTCCATCTGTGCAGCAACTTTTTCAGCGTCTTTGATTAATCGTTCCTCATGTTCTTCCCTCATGTTGTCAATCTTCATCTTGGTTAAAGAACCATAAGTTAACGCTCTTTGAATTGCTAAGCCAGGATCATTGGTGTGAACATGTACTTTTACGATATCATCGTCAGATACTACAACGATAGAATCCCCAATAGATTCTAAATACGCCTTAAAGTCTCGTTCTGTATCCATATCATATGACTTCTCTACCATGATGATAAATTCTGTACAATACCCAAATTTAATATCGGATGTACTGGCATTCTCAATATTAACTGTTGCAGCCGCTTTCACAACCGGTTTAATTTCAATATTAACTTCCTTACCACATAATGCATCAAATGCACCACGTAGTACAGTTACCAAGCCCTGTCCACCGGAATCGACTACTCCTGCTTCCTTTAATACTGGCAATAACTCTGGAGTCTGTTGTAAAACTTCCTCCATATGGGCGAGAACTTTTTCGCAGAAAACAATGAGATCATCTGTTTCACTTACAAGCTCCGCAGCCTTAGTTGCACCGCCCCTTGCAACAGTAAGAATTGTACCTTCCTTTGGCTTCATTACTGCTTTATAAGCTGTCTCTACCGCTTTTTGGAAAGCGTTAGACATTATCGTAACATTTATTTTATCATGCTCTTTAATTTCCTTTGTAAAACCTCTAAAAAGCTGGGATAAGATAACTCCTGAGTTACCTCTTGCCCCTCTTAAAGAGCCACTGGAAATAGCTTTAGCAACGGTTTCCATCGTCACTTCAGTAAGCCCACTGACTTCTTTAGCAGCAGACATAATTGTTAGTGTCATATTAGTTCCTGTATCACCATCTGGTACAGGGAATACATTCAATTCATTAATATATTCCTTTTGTGCTTCGATGCTTTGGGCTCCAGCAAGAAAACACTTTTGGAGAGTCTTTGCATCTATATTCTTAATAACCACTGAACTGTTCCTCCTTAAAAGTTACCTATCTAATAATATTAGTCAATTACACGCACGCCTTCTACATAAATACGTATCTTTTCGACTTCTATCCCAGTATATTCTTCAACGTTATACTTGACATTGCTGATTAGATTTTCTGCTACTGCAGAAATACTTACACCATATGCTACGATGATATGAAGATCAATGCTTATTTTATTCTCTTCTATAATAACATTAACACCATGGCTAATATTTTCCCTTTTTAATAGATTTACAAATCCATCCTTTACATTAACAGAAGCCATTCCTACGACACCAAAACATTCCACTGCTGCAGAACCAGCATATCTGGCAATGACATCGTTGTCGATTAATATTTCACCAATTTGAGTATTCATATGTCCTTTCATATTAACCCTCCAATTCAATATATTATCAGGTCTCCCTGATTTGGCGCATATTATTTCTATATTATACCCTTTTTCTTTAAAAAAAGAAATATATATTTTAAAATAACAAATAACAATCATTCCTAATCCTATGATTCTAATCCGATGCATATATATTAACTAAATATGTTGTGACAAATCACACAATATTCGGACGTGATCATATGAAAAGAATGATTGGTTTTATCCTATTCTGGATGGCCATTGGAATGACCATAATGCTCTTTATAACAAACGGACTACTTGCAATCGGAATTATTATAGGCTTTTTAATTTTAGGCTATAACTTATTCTGTAATTGACGCAAGCCTCCATTACCTATACCATTATGCACAATGCATAAAAGGGATTCAAAACACAAATGCATTTTGAATCCCTCTCTACTCGTATAATGCTATAAATATATGTTCATTAAGCACGCTCAACTAAACCTGATTTAAGGCATGAAGTACAAACATACATCTTCTTTGCAGCTCCATTTACATTAACCTTAACAGATTTAACATTAGATTTCCACATTTTATTGCTTCTTCTATGTGAATGACTCACAGCAATACCAAAGTGAGCACCTTTTTCGCAAATTGCACATTTAGCCATTG
>JAEYRR010000103.1 GCA_023435505.1 Bacillota bacterium
TCAAAGAACTGATAAGCAGAGCGGCAAAAAATGGAAAGCTGAGATTAAAGAAAGTAGAGGAAAAGCAATAGATTATTGCTAGGAGAAGAATAGATGTTAGTTGAAAGCTTTAGTGCAGAAGATACATTTGGGATTGGTAGAGATCTGGGATTGGTAGCGAAAGCCGGCCAGATATATTGTCTAATTGGCGATTTAGGGGTAGGTAAAACAGTATTTACCCAAGGATTTGCAGATGGTCTTGGTATTAAGGAACCTATTAGTAGCCCCACCTTTACTATAGTGCAGGTCTATGAAGAGGGAAGGCTTCCTTTTTACCATTTCGATGTATATCGAATAGCCGATATTGACGAGATGGATGAGATTGGCTATGAGGATTGTTTTTATGGACAAGGAGTATGCCTTGTTGAGTGGGCTAATCTCATTAAGGAGCTGTTGCCTGAAACAGTGACTGTTATCAGGATAGAAAAGGATTTACAAAAAGGCTTTGATTATAGGGCGATTACAATAGAGGAGAAGAATTATGAAGATTTTAGCCATTGATAGTTCTGGCTTAGTTGCATCTGTAGCGATACTAGTAGATGATTGCTTAGCTGCAGAGTATACCACCAATTTTAAAAAGACTCATTCTCAGACCTTACTTCCTATGTTGGATGAGATGGTAAAGATGACAGGAATGGAATTAAAAGATATGGATGCTATTGCGGTAGCGGCAGGTCCTGGTTCCTTTACGGGATTGAGAATCGGTTCTGCAACAGCCAAAGGTTTGGGACTTGCATTAAATAAGCCTATTATCCAGGTGCCTACAGTAGATGCGCTTGCCTACAACTTATATAACACAAAAGGATTAATTTGCCCTATTATGGATGCCAGACGTAATCAGGTATATACCGGTATTTATTGCTTTTCTAAAAATGAACTTCGCGTTATATCACAGCAAAAGGCGGTAGAGATAGATAAATTAGTAGAGGAGATTAAAACTCTTCAAAAAGAGTCTCAAGAATATCAGAACATTGTCTTTTTGGGAGATGGAGTAGAGGTACATCGCAGAACTTTGGAAGAACAATTTGGTGAGGCTGTAAGTTTTGCTCCAGCCCATTTGTCTAAGCAGAGAGCCGGGGCTATTGCTGTATTGGGATCTTATTATTTTAGAGAAGGTAACATGGTGAACGCCAGAGATCATGAACCAGTATATCTTAGACTATCTCAGGCAGAGAGAGAGCTGAAGGAAAAGCTTTCTCAGGAATAAAATATATCGTTGTGAGGAGAAGTATGGATCAATCCATTGTAATCAGAGCATTAACAAGGAATGATATAGAACAGGTATTGCGTATAGAGAATCAGACCTTTTCCATGCCATGGACCAGAAGGGATTTTGAATCGGCTCTAAATAAACCACAGGATTTATATCTGGTTGTGGATAAAGGAGGAGAAATCATCGGTTATTGTGGATTATGGGCCGTGTTGGAGGAGGGGCAGATTACCAATGTGGCAGTGAAGGAGGCATACCGACATCAAGGTATTGGAAGGCTCATGATGGAAGCGCTCCTAAAGGAAGGAATAAATAGAGGGCTTACGGAGTTTACATTAGAAGTAAGGGAGAGCAATTCAGCCGCCCGTGCTCTATATAGAAGCCTTGGATTTGCGGAGGCAGGGGTTCGGCCGGGCTTCTATGATAAACCAAAGGAAAATGCAATAATCATGTGGTATTATGCCGTATAGTGAAAGAGTGCGAAAAGTGTAGAATAGTAGTTTTTTCCACTATGAAAAAAAGGGATACGTATATATAATATAATAAATTAGCTTACATGGGTATGGAGGAATAAGTCTTGCGAAAAGGGAAATGTTTATTTTGCAATGTATGTGGGATAAAGCTGAAGATAGAGCGGGGTATTTTAAAGGAAGGTGTGTTTGAGGCAACTCAAGAGTGGGGATTTTTCTCTGACAAGGACTTAGAAATACATCAATTTGATATTTGTGAGCGATGTTATGATAAAATGATTGATTCCTTTGTTATTCCCGTGACCATTAAAAAGAAGAAAGAATATCTATAGTAGTATTCTATTTAATTGAATCCTATAGAAATATTATAATTATATAATTACCAGATAGAGTCGATATACATTATGTAGATCGACTCTTTTTTATAGCGGAAAATAGATACCAACTCCTATACCATAGAATTCTCTAACAGCCGTTGTACAAATGTAATCACGTTGCTTCTGAGTATAAAATATGATATCATGGGAAAAGTAGAAAAAACAGATTTTATTATATAGAATAATAAGTGAGGAAAAACAGTGTTAGATGTATGTTTACTTGGAACAAGCGGTATGAAGCCGATACCGGGCCGATATTTAACCGCATTAATGACAAGGTTCAACGGTAGCAGCTTGCTGATAGATTGTGGGGAAGGCACTCAGATGGCAATTCGCCAAAAGGGTTGGAGCTTTCATCCAATAGATGTGATATGCTTTACTCATTTTCATGGGGATCATATTAGTGGGTTACCAGGGCTTTTATTATCTATGGGTAATGCAGATCGGCGAGAAGAGGTTACCCTGATAGGACCAAAAGGCCTGGAAAAGGTGGTTAAGGCATTACGAATCATTGCACCGGAACTACCATTTTCTCTTCGTTTCATTGAATTGACCAATAAGGAAGAGGTAGTTGAAATAAACGGTTATCGGATAGAAGCTTTTCGTGTTCAACATAATGTTGTTTGTTATGGTTATAACATAGAAATAAAGAGAAATGGTCGATTTTTTGTGGAAAAGGCTATGGAGAATAAGGTTCCAAAAGAAATCTGGAATCGTCTACAAAAAGGGGAAGAGGTGACCTTAGATGGTATAACCTTTACTCCGGATATGGTCCTTGGTCCACCAAGAAAAGGAATTAAAGTAACCTATTGTACGGATTCAAGACCAATAGCTCAAATCAGTAAAATGGCTTATAAAGCAGATCTATTCATTTCGGAAGGGATGTATGGTGAAAAAGAGAAAGTGAACAAGGCAGTAGAATATAAGCATATGACATTTTATGATGCTGCTAGGCTAGCTAAGGATGCTGAAGTCGGGGAATTATGGCTTACCCATTATAGTCCATCGCTTACAAGACCGGAGGAATATATGCAAGAGGTAAGGGAAATTTTCGCCAATGCATATGCCGGTAAGGATGGGAAATCAGTAGAGTTGGATTTTAATAAGGATGAGTAACTAATGATATAGTAGGAATTCAAAGTCAGGGGGATTGTCAATGAAGAAAAAGAATATTGGAATCATAATAATCTTTTTGGTGGTGGCAATAGGTATTGTAGGATTGTATTATTATCTTCTTACCCACAAGTCTGAAGCGGGGGAGGATTTAACTGTAAAGAAAACGCCGGTTGAAGAGTTAATTGATATGGATTTTGATGTCTATTACCCGGCAACAGTGAATACCGTTATGGATACCTACTGTAAATTCTGTCAAGTTTTCTATAATGAGAAATATACAGAAGAGGAATATAAAAAACTCATAAGTCAGTATAGAAAGCTAATGGATGATGAACTGCTTGCTGAAAACCCAGAGGATGCCCAACTTATTGTATTGAGCGAAGAAATCGCCAAATATAAAGAAGAAAAAAAGAATATCTTTAGCTATCGTTTTATTGATGATCCAGATAATAAGGAAAGTGAAATAGATGGTAAATCCTATGCTACCGTAACGATGTCCCTTGGAGTAAAAAAGGGCACTTCCAGTGTAGAGACTACAGAGGAAACCTTTATTTTGAGAAAGGATAGTAAGGATAGGTGGAAAATACTTGGCTGGAAGTTAAGGCCAAAGAAGGGCAGTAATAGCACTACAACCAGCCCATCTATCAGCCCATCCGGTAGTCCCCTACCAAGTAAATAAGGTTAAAAAAGAAAGGTTAGATAAATGGATAAAGACATAACTATTTTGGCCATTGAGTCTTCTTGTGATGAGACAGCTGCAGCTGTTGTAAAAAACGGTCGTCAGGTATTGTCTAATATAATTTCATCTCAGATAGAACTTCATAAATTATACGGAGGAGTTGTTCCTGAAATAGCCTCCAGAAAGCATATTGAAAAAATAAATGTAGTAATTGAAGAAGCCCTTTGTGAAGCAAACCTGACGCTAGAGGATGTGGACGCCATAGGTGTTACCTATGGTCCGGGTTTAGTAGGAGCACTTTTGGTGGGTGTAGCTGAAGCAAAAGCCATTGCCTATGCTACGGGAAAACCATTGGTAGGAGTCCATCATATTGAGGGACATGTTTCCGCAAACTATATAGATAATCCAGATCTTGAGCCACCATTTATGTGTCTTATCGTATCTGGTGGACATACTCATATTGTTCATGTAAAGGCTTATGGTGAGTATGAGATTATCGGAAGAACCAGAGATGATGCTGCGGGAGAGGCATTTGATAAAGTGGCCAGAGCCATAGGCCTTGGGTATCCGGGTGGGCCTAAGATTGACAAGCTTGCAAAAGAAGGCAACAATAAAGCTATCTCATTTCCAAGAGCCCATATAGAAGGAGCAGAATTTGATTTCAGCTTTAGTGGGATTAAATCAGCAGTTTTAAACTATGTGAATTCCTGTACCATGAAGGGAGAAGAGGTTAATAAGGCAGATGTGGCAGCCTCTTTCCAACAAGCAGTTGTGGATGTCCTAGTAGATAGGACAGTAAAAGCAGCAAAAAGATATGGTCTGAATAAAATAGCCATAGCTGGAGGCGTCGCAGCCAACTCGTCTCTAAGACAAGCTATGCTTAATAGATGTAAGGCTGAAGGGCTTACCTTTTATCATCCTTCTATTATTATGTGTACAGACAATGCGGCGATGATTGGTTCTGCAGCTTATTATGAGTATATAAAAGGAACCAGAGATGGCTTGGATTTGAATGCAGTACCTAATTTAAAAATAGGGCAACGCTAGGTAACGAAAGTCAGGGAGGATTACATGAAAAATAAGGTAGTTGCTATTGTATTGGCTGCAGGACAAGGCAAGAGAATGAACAGTCAGGTAGCCAAACAATATCTTCATATTAAAGGTAAGCCTTTGCTGTATTACACATTGCAAGCATTTGAACATAGCGATGTAGACGAGATTATTCTTGTGACAGGCAAGGGAGAAGAACAATACTGTAGGGAACAAATCATAGATTACTATAGCATAACCAAAGTTAAAGCTATTATTCCAGGCGGTGCGGAAAGATATGACTCCGTATACCAAGGTTTAAAAGCATGTCAAGAAACCGCTTTCGTTTTAATACATGATGGTGCCAGACCATGTATTACTCCACAGATAATTAATAGAACCATAGAGGATGTCATAAAATATGAAGCCTGTATTGTTGCAGTACCTGTTAAGGATACTATTAAGAAAATAGATGAGAATGGCTTTGTCAATGAGACGCTAGAGCGTAATTCCCTTCTGATTGTCCAGACACCTCAGGCGTTTTCCTATTCCTTAATAAGTAATGCATATGATAGCATAATGCATCAGGAGCATCAAAATATTACGGATGATGCTATGGTGGTGGAAGCCGTTACCGATACTTCTATTCACGTAGTAGAGGGTAGCTATTGTAATATCAAGGTTACAACACCCGAAGATTTGGTGGTAGCGGAAAGGTTTCTAACTAAAATTGAACGATATGAATAAATTGTTTGAATATTAGAAAAAATTCTAAAAACATTATTGACAATCTTATTTATGCATGATAGAATAAATCTTGTCGCTGCGAAAGAGTGACAAGATTTTTGTGTCTAGAATGCGCGTTGTTCCATCTGTCACAAAAGTGAAAAATGAGTTATAAATACGGCATGATTCAACTATGAACTACCGTAAAAATGCTTGACAAGAAATTTACGACATGATATACTAATCAAGCACGATTTGGAGAGGTGTCCGAGTGGTTTAAGGAGCTGGTCTTGAAAACCAGTGATTCCGAAAGGGACCGTGGGTTCGAATCCCACCTTCTCCGTTTGAGAATTATAATCTCATATTATGTTATAAATTAGGCGTTAAGGCTATGGAGAAGTACCCAAGCGGCTGAAGGGGCTCCCCTGGAAAGGGAGTAGGTCGTTAATAGCGGCGCGAGGGTTCAAATCCCTCCTTCTC
>JAEYRR010000104.1 GCA_023435505.1 Bacillota bacterium
ATTCCCTGGAGGATGTGGTGGAATAATCGGTTGAGAGAAGGAGGGTGTTAGTTTTATGAAAATGGCTATTTTAGGGGCCGGCAATATTGCGGAAGTAATGGCTACGACCATTGCTCACATGGATCAAGTAGAGAGCTATGCAGTAGGGTCTAGAGACCTTGCTAGAGCACAGGATTTTGCTTCTAGACATGGCTTTAAAAAGGCATATGGTTCCTATGAGGAAATGGTTCAGGATGAGGATATAGACCTTATATATATAGCAATTCCCCATTCGCATCACTATGACGCTGTTAAACTTTGTTTAGAGCATGGAAAAAATGTTCTGTGTGAAAAAGCATTTACAGTAAATGCGTCTCAGGCTAGGAAGGTTCTTGCCTTGGCGAAGGAGAAGAAGCTTCTATTGACAGAAGCCATATGGACCCGTTATACCCCAATGAGGAAAGTATTAGATGATATCATAGCTAGCGGAGTAATTGGTAAAGTGAGTTCTGTTAGTGCAAATCTATGCTATGTCCTTAATCATCTGGAGCGTAATAAGAAACCAGAGCTAGCTGGTGGCGCTCTTCTTGACCTTGGTATCTATCCACTTAATTTTGCCTGTATGGTAATAAAAGAACCAGTTAAGGATATTCAGGCCTATGCTGTTATGAATGAGTATGGGGTAGATGACAGTAATAGTATCTTTTTAACCTTTGAAAATGGTTCTACAGCAACCCTTCATAGTAGCCAATTAGTAGCTTCTGAGAGAGGGGGCTACGTTTATGGAACCGAGGGATATATTCTTGTAGAGAATATCAATAATGTACAAGGATACCGTGTGTATAATAAAAATCATGAATTGTTAGCCGAGTATAAGACACCAACTCAAATAACTGGTTATGAGTATGAGGTAGAGGCTTGTATCGAAGCATTAGAAAATGGCTGGCTAGAATGTCCTGCTATGCCACACGAAGAGACAATACGAATGATGGAGCTAATGGACTCGATTCGACAAATATGGGGAATGAAGTTCCCGATGGAAGTATAAGAAAATAATCGATAAGGCTCTTTTGGTAGAGGAAATCTGCCAAAAGAGCCTTTTTTTATGATTCTTCTTTATCTTTATTCTTAAATTTGATTTTACTCCCCTTAGAAGGAGAAAAATGAGCTCGATAGTTGGATTTTCGATATTCCTTAGGGGTGACCCCCATAATACTCTTAAACACATTGATAAAATGACTGAGAGAAGAGAAGGCAAAGTAGTTGGCCAGTGATATTTCACTGTAATCCGTATAAATCAGCATATTTGCTGCAGCTTCAATCTTCAGTTTAGTTATGTACTTGCTTATGGTGAATCCAGTTTCCTGCTTAAACAGTTTGCAGAAATAGGTCTTGTTTAATTTAACTTTGCTGGCTACATCGTCTAATGTTAGTCTATCTTGTAAGTTTATGTATATATAGTCAATTGCTTGTAATGTTGATTTGGATAATAAAGGCTTGTCTTGTATCTTCTTCATTCTCTTTGCAAAATCAAAGGTAACTTGCTTATGAATGTGCCGCAACTCGTCAATTGATTTACAAATATCTAATCGTTGAATATATAGATCGCTTAAGGTATAGGCAGTCTCGGCGGGAAGTCCTCCTTCTATACAAAATCTAGTGATTAGCGCGATGGTAACAATTAAATGATATTTTTGATTGTTCAATGGGTTTTCAGATAGTTTCCCTAACTTTTCATCATCGAGAGATAACATTATTTTTTCTAGTGTTTTTATGTCCCCACGTCGAACCGTGTCATAAAAGGTTAATTCTTGATCATACGGCAGATGTGAAATGGCATATTCTCGTTGTAAAAAGAGAGTATGGGACAACATTTTCTCACTGGAAAGATTAATCGAAATTGGCTGCTGTTTCATAATAACCTCCCTGTTATTATTATACCAATATTATATAACTTAAGCTAAGAAATTGATATATAATTCTTCCTTAACTTGATATATTGACATTAAAGTATAAATAGTATGACGCAGTATAGAAAATAAGGGAGGAATGCACGATACAAGGTTAAGAAATGTTGCTTTTAACACTATTTAGGAGAAAGGAATGAAAACATGAAAAAAATGAGGAGAATACTTGCCTTACTGTTAGCTTGTGTAGTGATAGCAGGAACTACATCTAACTACGTTAATGCGGCAGAGGCAAAAAAAGCTGTGAAGTCAGTAAGTATCACAAATGTTAGTGACAAACAGATTGTTTTAAAGAAAGGTCAGACATTTACAGTAAAGTCTGAGGTAGCAGTTACTGGAGGTGCTAGTAAGAGTGTATACTATAAAACCTCCAATAATAAAGTTGCTACTATAAGTAAAGCAGGAAAGATTAAGGCTGTAAAAAATGGAACTGCTTATATTGCTGTATATAGCTCTGCAGATAGTAAAAAGAAGGCAGTTCTGAAAGTAATCGTAGGAACACCTGTTACAAAGATTACTCTTAATAAGACTACAGCAACGTTAGTTGAAGGTACAAAGCTTACATTAAAGGCAACTGTATCTCCAAAAAAACCATCTGTATCAAGTTTAAGTTATAGTTCAAGTAATACAAAAGTGGCAACAGTAAGTTCTAAAGGCGTTGTTACTGCTAAAAAAGCTGGAACTGTTACAATTACTGTAAAGGCAACAGATGGAAGTAATAAAAAAGCTGTTTGTAAGGTTGTTGTTAAAGAAAAGAAGGCAGTAAAATCAGTAAGTATTACAAATGTGAGTGGCAGTCAGCTAGTTTTAAAGAAAGGTCAGACATTCACAGTAAAATCAAAAGTAGCAGTTACTGGTGGTGCTAGTCAGAAAGTATTCTATAAAACCTCCAATAGTAAAGTTGTTTCTATTAGTACTTCAGGAAAAATTAAAGCTTTAAAGAGCGGAACTGCTTATATTGCTGTTTATAGTTCTGCAGATAAAACAAAAAAGGCAGTTATTAAGGTATATGTAGGAACTCCTGTAACTAAGGTTACTCTTAATAGCACTAAAGTGGAAGGTTATGAGGGTTCTAAGGCTACATTAACCGCAACTGTTTCCCCTAAAAACGCAACAATTTCCAAAGTAAGCTATACATCAAGTAATATAAACGTAGCAACTGTTACTTCAAAAGGTGTTATATCTCTTAAGAAGGAAGGTACAGCTAAGATTACTGTAAAAGCAACAGATGGAAGTAATAAATATGCTGTATGTACTGTAGTTGTAAAGAAAAAGGTAGAACCAACTACTAAACCAGAACCAACTACTAAACCAAATCCAACTACTAAACCAAATCCAACTACTAAACCAGAACCAACTACTAAACCAGAACCAACTACTAAACCAGATCCAACTACTAAACCAGATCCAACTATTTCACCAGAACCAACTACTTCACCAGAACCAACTACTTCACCAGATCCACAACCTAGTCTGTCATATGATGGATATACATTAAAGTGGGAAGATGAATTTGTTGGTACTACATTAAATACTAGTGACTGGAACATTGAGTTACATGAGCCAGGATGGGTTAATAGCGAATTACAAGAATACACTAATTCAGAGAATAACATTTATGTGAAAGATGGTAGCTTAGTAATTAAGCCAATCAAAACAGTTGGTGAAGATGGTAAAGTAAGCTATACATCAGGTAGAGTAAATACACAAAATAAGCATGATTACACTTATGGTATGTTTGAGGCTAGATTAAAGGTTCCAGCTGGAAAAGGTTTCTTACCAGCATTCTGGATGATGCCAACTAACGAAAGTCTTTATGGACAATGGCCAAGATGTGGTGAAATTGATATCATGGAAGTATTAGGAGATGACATTGATACTTTACATGGAACTCTTCACTTTGGTAATCCACACAAATCAACTCAAGGAACTTACGACTTAAAGGAAGGTAACTTTGTTGATGAGTACCATACCTTTACTTGTGAATGGGAACCAGGAAAAATCAGATGGTATATAGATGGTTATTTATATCATACTGCAGATGATTGGTATACCACCACTGAAGGACAAGGAACAGTTACATATCCTGCACCATTTGATCAACCATTCTACATGATTTTAAATCTTGCTGTAGGTGGCACTTGGCCAGGTAATCCAGATGATACTACTGATTTTGATAAAGCTGCAATGGTTGTTGACTATGTAAAAGTATATCAAAAAGCTTCTTATGATGAAAATGTAACGAAGCCTGTAAAAGAAGTTACTTTAAGAGACCCAGATACTACTGGAAACTACATTAACAACGGCAATTTTACAGTAAATGAGGATTTAACAGATGAAGTAGACTGGAAGTTCCTTACTGCTTTAGGCGGTGTAGGTTCTGCAGAAATTACAGATAATGGATTAAAGATTAATACAACTGATGCAGGAACTGTAGATTATAGTATTCAGGTAGTTCAACCAAATCTTCCTATGCAGAAGGGTGGAGTCTATAAAGTAACCTTCGATGCGAAAGCAAGTGAAGCTAGAAGCATGAAATTTGGTGTAACTGCACCAGATAAAGGTTACATTCGTTATCTCAAAGATACATCGGTAGATGTAACAACTGAAAATAATACTTATACAGAAGAATTTACCATGACAAGTGCAGATGATGCAAATGGTCGTCTAGAATTTAACTTAGGTAATATGGGCTCTACTGGTACCGTATGGATTAGCAATGTAAGAGTAGAGAAGATCGATCAAATAGAAATTATTCAGGAAAAGGGAATTTTACTTGACGGAAACTATGTATACAATGGTGGATTCCAAGAAGGAACAGATCGTTTAGGATTCTGGAATATTAAAAATGACTGTGAAGCTACATATACAGTAACTAACACAG
>JAEYRR010000118.1 GCA_023435505.1 Bacillota bacterium
CTATATGCCCACTGGAAGAATTTGAAACCTTCTAAACAATCGATACAGTCGATAGTAGCATCCGATAGCTCTAAAGTAACATTGAAACTGGCGAAAGTATTAAAGGATGCAGGAGCATATGAGATTCAGTATTCAACGGATAAGAAATTTAATCATTCAGAATACTTTGTGACTAATAATAATTCCTCATTATCATTTACCATTTCCAATCTGATTAGCACAAAGACCTATTACTTTCGAGTAAGAGCAAGATCTCTAATTAAAGACTCTTCAGGACAGTATGTGTTTAGTGAGATAGTTACTTATCCCCAAGCTGTAACCATGCCTACTATAAAGAAGAATATTACAAAGGCTTCTGTTTCAAAGGTTGGGATACAAAATTACAGTGGGAAGTTTATCGTACCAATAATCAAATTAGTATACTCTGGAAAAACTCTAAAGAGTGGTACAGATTACACTGTTTCCTATAAAAATAACAAGAATATTGGATCAGCAACAATAATAATTACCGGTAAAGGAAACTATAGTGGTAAGATTACGAAAAATTTTAGTATTATAGCTCCGAATGGTAAAGTCTATACAATTGGAAAAATGAAATATAAGATAACTGATGCAAGAACTAATGGAAAAGGGACTGTAAGCTTGATAGGCACCAGCATAAGTGTATCCAAACTGAAAAGCCTCACAGTTGATTCTACTGTTAAGATTGGTGGCATATCATACAAAATTACGGCAATAGATAACAATGCTTTTAAAGGGTATACAAAGTTGAAGAAAGTAACACTTGGCTCTAATATAACTAAAATAGGACAAGCATCTTTTTATAATTGTAAAAAACTAGAGGTGCTTACAATAAAGTCATCAAAATTAATAAGTGTTGGGAAAAAGGCAATTTCTTATATGGCTAGGAGAGCAGTAATTCAGGTGCCATCAAAGAAACTAAGTACATACAAAAAAATATTTAATAAAAGTACGGGGAATAATGGTTACAAACTTATCGGAAGAAGCTGGATTTAATTAGAAAGGATGATGTATATGAAGAATTTTATAGTGAGGTTATGTATTATAGTGTGTATGGCGGTATGACCATGTAGTAATAGGCTTAGTAGTAGCACAGTTGCAGCAAAAACAGGTCAATGTGGAGACTCTGTTTATTATACATTAGATGCAAATGTGGGAAAGATGAAAACAGTACGATAAAGTGAATACAAGTGGTTCATCCATGATGATAAATAGCCCATGTGGACTCCTGAGAAGAGGAGGGACATGGGCTAGTTTCTCTTAGTTCTGAACTGGAAATAAGTATCATTAATGGGTATAATATGGTATAATTTATCAAACTAATCCAATTCAAAAAGTGAGTAAGGAGGAGAATATGAAAAGAATCAAATTGAATCTTAAAAAAGGCTTGGCGAAACTACTGATTATGGTGATGCTCTTTGGACTGCTCCCTTCTATGGACAGTAGTGTTCATGTAAAAGCTGCAGAAAACACTCAGACAGCACCAACCATGACGATTAACTTAAAGGATAACACTAACAATATACCAGGAATTATAGATCCGATACAACCTGAGAAATATTCTCAATGGCAGGGAAGTTTCGTATACTTTGGAAGTTATGAAGGTAATCCGATTAAATTTCGAGTGTTGGATGCGAATACGACAGATTATTATTTCAATCCCACCATGTTTTTAGATTGTGATGAAGTTTTGGTAAATAGGAGTTTTAGTAATAATGGAAGATCGGATTGGGAGAGTTCAGATCTAAGGATATGGATGAACAGCAGTTATGGACTGTTAAGTGCATTTACAGTGGCTGAGCAGAATGCTATTGCATCATCAATGAGGAACATTGATTATGGCTTAGAATCAACGTCTTTTATCAGTGAACAACTAAGATGGACTAATTTGAATAATGATAAAATCTTTGCCCTTGACGCGAAGGAAGTAGTTACTAGGAAATATGGGTATTATAATGATGATGAAGATACAACAAACAGAATAAAGTATTTTAGAGGCACACCTAGCAATTGGTGGTTACGATCAGAACAGATTTTTGAACTTGCTAGTATGGTGCATGGAAACGGATATATAAACTATACACAAAGTAATCAGCCATTAGGTGTTAGTCCTGCTTTAAATCTGCAACTGTCCTCCGTTCTTTTATCAACAGAATGTGGTTTATCTAAAAAATCTACGGTACCGGGACAACTTTTACCGGTAACTAATAGTGGTTCGAATATTTGGAAAATTACTTTGCTAGATACAAGTAAGAGTATAGGTATTCAGACAGGGCAGAATGTAACAAAGGATGTAAAGAATGGAATATCAACTATCACTGTACCATATACATGTTCGGTAAATGGTAGCAATCAGATCTCTGTCATGATTACAGATCGTACATATACTAGCCAAGGCGCAAAGGTATTATATTATGGAGCACTTGATACAACCATTTCTGGAAGTGGCAAAGGTACCTTTACGCTTCCAAAGGATTTGCCAACTGATGCGAAGATCTATATTATGGAAGAGAATGTAAACCTAGGTAACTATACAGACTATGCCTCTACTCCACTTGAGCTGACAAACATTATAGAGAATATTGAAAGTGTAGCAGTAACAGATATTACCTCTCCAACAGGCGGCCAAGTTTTTGACACAACAGGTGTTTGTACAACAACCGGTGTAGACACTACCACACCAATAGTAACCTGGGAGGAAAAGTTCGGTACAGGTGATACTGCTTCTTATTTCACTGTAACAGGCACAGCAGCTTATCATACTACCTACCGTGCAACAGTGACCTTAAGTGCAGCTACAGGCTATCAGTTTACGGCAGGTAGCACTGGAACTATAAATGGAAACATTGCCACAGTAACTTATGATAGCAATTCTAATACCATCAAGCTAAGTTATGAATTCACTACACCTAAGGCCAAGCTAAATGAAAATGGTATTACTAATCCAGCAGATATTAGCTTTGATAACGGAACCTCTAAGGCCACTCTTATTAGCAGCTTACCAACTTCTGTAGCCATAGCGACAGAGGATGAGATTGTTACAAGGGCCAATGTGACATGGGATACAACCCCTTTTAACAACTATGATGAAACGACTCTTAAGGCACAGGAATACACACTAAGCGGAACTGTTGACCTGGATAGTATAGGTATTGCCTATACAGAAGGTGCGAATTCGACTACCATAAAAGTGAGTGTAGCAAAGGCTGTTAATATTGAGAGCGTAGCAGTAGCAGATATTGCCTTTCCAACAGGCGGCCAAGCTTTTGACACAACAGGTGTTTGTACAACAACCGGTGTAGACACTACCACACCAATAGTAACCTGGGAGGAAAAGTTCGGTACAGGTGATACTGCTTCTTATTTAACTGTAACAGGCAAAGCAGCCTATCATACTACCTACCGTGCAACAGTGACCTTAAGTGCAGCTACAGGCTATCAGTTTACGGCAGGTAGCACTGGAACTATAAATGGAAACATTGCCACAGTAACTTATGATAGCATTTCTAATACCATCAAGCTAAGTTATGAATTCACTACGCCAAAGGCCAAACTAAATGAAAATGGTATTACCAATCCAGCAGATTTTGTATTTGCTCATGGAACGTCTAACGACTTAATAATCGACACATTACCAATTTCTGTAGCAATATCGACAGAAAATCAGAGAGTAACCAAAGCTAGAGTAATATGGGATCAGAATCCTTTGCGTATGCTTAACACAGAGGTGCTAGGGCCACAGGAAGTTATATTAACTGGGAAAGTAGATTTGGATAGTCTAGATATCGCCTATACAAAAGGTGCGAATTTGGCTTATGTGAAGGTAAAGATAGCAAAGGCTGGACAGGTTGTCGCTCCAACCCTCTCTCTTAATGCAGGAAGTTACAAAGCCAACCAGACGGTTTCACTTGTTACAACCACGGTTGGCGCAAGTATTTATTATACATTTGGAAGTGAGAGTAAGGTTCCTGTAGCAACGGACATCTCTACGGGAGTATTGGCAAATAAGCTAATCTCCACAGATGTAAAGGATGTATATACCAAATGGATACCTTACAATCAGCCAATTGCTATTGGGGGAAGAGACGGAGTAAAAGACATTACCACCAAACTACGTGTGATTGCAGTGAAATCCTCCATGTATGCCAGTAAGGAGGTAAGTAATACTTATAAGATATCCCTGGCTAATAAGTGGACAACCAAACTATCCTGTAAAGGATGGGTGTATGGAGATAAAAGAAATGGTAGACCAACAGCAGTAGCGGCAAATGGAACTGTTAAGTATAAATATGCCACCTCAAAAACGGGAGTCTATTCTAGTAAAGAGCCAACTTCCTCGGGCGTATATTATGTGAAGGCATATGTGTCAAACAGTAATACTGTCGTTGGGATAGAAAGTAATCCATTAGCATTTGCAATACTAAAGAAAAAGGCTACCGTGATGACGGATGCTAAAACTAGAAGTAAGCTAAAAGTCAGCAATTCCGGCAAGCTTGTCAATGGTAAGGTAGTAGGAGCTGAGGTTGAGTATATTGGATCGACAGTGAACACCTCGACAGTAACGATACCGGCAGTTGTAACCATTGGAGGTATCACGTATAAAGTTACCAAGATTGCAAACAATGCTTTTAGTGGTCGTACAAAGTTAAAAAAGGTTACGATTGGAAAGTATGTAACAATAATCGGAAGCAAGGCCTTCTATAAATGCTCCTCCCTTGCCTCCATTACAATCCAATCAGTAAATCTTCAGAAAATTGATAAGAATGCAATTCAGAATATCAATAAGAAAGCAGTTATTAAGTTACCTAAGAAGCTCTATAGCAAGTATAGTAAGCTATTTAAGGCTAGTACTGGATATAAGAAGACCATGTCCCTTAAGAAGGTATAATAGGTAGGAAATAGGTATTGACATTTTGAGTAAGTCTCTATATAAACATAAGTAGAAGGAGATTATATATGAGCATATTATTTGTAGAATACCCAAAATGTAGTACCTGCCAGAAGGCAAAAAAATGGCTGGAAGCCCATAACATTGAGTTTACAGACCGACATATTAAAGAAGATAACCCAACAGAAACAGAATTAAAATTGTGGCATGAGAAAAGTGATGCAGATATAAAGAAATTCTTTAATACAAGTGGAGTGGTTTATAAGAGTCTGAATCTGAAAGATAAACTACCAGAGATGTCATTAGAGGAAAAGTATCAGATTCTATCTACAGATGGGATGTTGGTGAAACGCCCTCTAGTAATAGGTGAAGATTTTGTTTTAATTGGCTTTAAAGAAAGTCAATGGGAAGAAGTATTATCAAAGATCTAATAGTAAGGCTGGTATGTACAAAATAGTGTATCTACCAGCCTTTATTGGTTTAGTAGGAGTTAGTCGTTTGACTAACTCCTTTTTCTATGTATACAGAAAACACGATTAATTGTCGTTAAACACAGATAAATATAGGTTTTGCTTGAATAGTGTCGATCAATTTGGTAAAATAACGCATAAATATAAAAAATTCAAGGGAGAAGGAACAATGATTAAACTGTTAGGTATTCTAATCATCATTTTAGGGTTTTCACTAAAATTAGATTCAATCTTAATCATCATGCTTTCTGCAATTGTAACTGCAGTAGTAGGTGGTCTTACACCGATTGAGCTTTTATCTACCTTAGGAGAAACCTTTGTTAACAATAGAAGTATGGCAATATTCATTTTAATTATGCTTGTGACTGGTACGTTAGAACGTAATGGTCTAAAAGAAGCAGCGGCAAAGTTGATTGGAAAGATCAAGAACCCATCTTCCGGTAAAGTAATTGCTGCATACGGTGTAATGCGTGGTATTTTCGGTGCATTTAACGTAAGCTTCGGTGGGGTAGCAGGTTTCGTTCAACCAATCATCATGCCAATGGCAACTGGTGCGGTTGAAGCAAAAGGCGATAAAATCAACGAGGAACATGAAGAAGAAATCAAAGGTATGGCTTCCGCTATGGAAAATATCGCATGGTTCTTCTGTCAGGTATTGTTCGTTGGTGGTTCTGGCGGATTATTAATTCAAGGAACATTAGCTGGTCTTGGTTATGATGTAGAGCTTGGAGCATTGGCAAAAACGGCAATCCCAGCTGCAGTTGTTGCAATCGTAGCAAGTATGGTTTATTTCATTTTAAAAGACAAGCGTTTAATGAAGAAATACTACAAGAAATAGAAGGGAGGAATCAATATGTCATTTGTATCATTTTTTAGTAGTGCTGACGTTGCACTTTCTACAAAATTATTAGAAGTTGTCTATATGGTAATGGGACTTCTTGCAATCTATACTGGTATTAAGAATGTTTTTGATAAGGAAAATTCCTCTCGCATACTAACCGGTGGTTTTTGGATTATTTTAGGTATCATAATCGGATTCGGTCGATTCATAAATGGAATGGAAAATGGTGCCGTGATTACAGGTGCATTAATTTTCATTATGGTAATTCCTGCAATCTTAAAGAAGGTTAAACCAGGAAAGATTGATAAGCCAACAAAGGAACAGAGTGAACGTCTTCTTGAGAAGAACGGCATGAAAGTATTCATCCCAGCTCTTTCTATCGGTCTTTCTGCTATAGTGTTTGCAACTTTCACAGAGTTAGGTGCAATCGTAGGTGTAGCAGTCGGCGTTATCATCGGAGTGATTTTCTTAATGATAATGTCAAAAGAGAATACACCAACGGTATTTTTAAAAGATACCGAACGACTACTATCTACAGTAGGTCCATTATCAATCCTACCAATGCTATTAGCGGCATTGGGTGCTATCTTTACAAAAGCAGGTGTTGGTGAAGTAATCGCATCTTATGTTGAAAAAATCATTCCAGCAGGAAATGTTTCTGTCGGCATTATCGTATATGCCCTTGGGATGGTATTCTTCACCATGATTATGGGGAACGCGTATGCGGCAATCACCGTAATGACAGTGGGCATCGGTGGTCCATTTGTATTAGCCTTTGGGGCCGACCCTACTATTATCGGTATGCTTGCTTTAACAACTGGATTCTGTGGTACTTTATTAACTCCAATGGCAGCGAACTTCAATATTGTACCAGTTGCCATGTTAGATATGAAAAATCGGTTTGGTGTAATCAAGAACCAGGTGGTCATCGCTTGTTTTATGATTGTATTCCAGATTGCCTATATGCTTCTTTTTAGCTAATCAGTATACATGAGGATAAGACTATGCATACAAAGTTAGAACGGGGAGCGCGCATCATCACAGAACAGTGGCTTGCGCTTACGTCTGGCGAAAGATTATTTATTGTAACAAATGAACAGTATGTGAAGGAAATGGAGCTCATTGAGCAGTATGCTAAAGAAAAGGGCGTAATGACAGAAATGATGACATTTGCGAAGCATCCTGGACAGGTTGGGCATTATTTTGATGAGCACGAAACTGCTTTTGATTCTTTTGATGTGATTCTTGGAGCGACCATGCATTCATTAGTGACCACCAAAGCAGTAAAGAGAGCGATTGAAAGGGGAAGCCGGTTTTTATCGCTTCCCCTTTCAACAAATGACAACAGATCCCTATTGGAGTATGACTTCCTACAGATGGACCCGGCAGAGAGCAAACGGATGGCAGATGAACTCCTATTAAAGCTTTCAGGCGGCAAAAAACTTAAGGTTACCACAGCTGCAGGAACGAATCTTACATTCTCCATGGAAGGAAGAGAGGCCCAGCTTTTTACTGGGGCAACAAGAGAGGGAAGAGGATACTCCTCCTCTAGTTTTGAGATATTTATCCCAGTCGTAGAAGATCAAACATATGGAACTGGTCTTGTGGATGCGTCTCTTGGTTATCTGGGAATCCCCAAAGAACCTGTTCGAATAGGCATAAAAGAGGGAAGAATATGTGAAATTGAGCAGAATGAGACTGGGCAGAAGCTAAGTCAGTATATGGCGGATTTTAAGGATGAACGCATGTATGTGGTCGGTGAGTTTGGGATCGGCCTCAACACATTCTCTCAGTGTAAGGGAAACAGCTATATAGAAGATGAGTCCACATATGGAACTTTTCATATCGGCTTGGGGCGTAATATCGGGTTTGGTGGAAAGCATGAGGCGAGAGCTCATTTTGATCTTGTGTTTGACAAGCCGGATATATACGTTGACGGAATCATAATTATGAAGAAGGGTGAAATCATCTGGGATGAGGAAACTCTTATGGCAATATAGAGAAAGGTGTTACAATTATGAAAGTATTGAATACTGGTTTTGATCCATTTGGCGGAGAAAGCGTAAATCCAGCATATGAAGCAGTGAAAATGCTACCTGATATGGTTGCAGGCGCTGAAGTTATTAAATTAGAGATTCCTACTGTCTACACAAAAAGCGGTCAGACTGTAGAAAAGGCAATGGAAGAGCACAATCCAGATGTCGTACTCTGCGTTGGACAAGCAGGTGGAAGAAGTTCCATTCAAATAGAAAAGGTTGCAATCAACCTTGCAGAAGCTAGAATCAAGGATAATGAAGGACAACAGCCAATGGATACTCCATTACACGAAGATGGAGAAACTGCTTACTTCACCAATCTTCCTTGCAAGGCAGTAGTAAAAGAGTTACGTGATAACAAGATTCCAGCTCATATCTCTTA
>JAEYRR010000150.1 GCA_023435505.1 Bacillota bacterium
GTATTCAACAGTGTAGTGTTGGGTATGGCTGCCAAGAGAATGGATATTCCATATGATGATTGGATTTCCGTTATAGAAAAAACAGTTCCACCAAAGACGATTGAGGTTAACAAATTAGCTTTTGATAAAGGCTACCATTTACATAATTAACACATGAGTTCGATAGGAGGATAACACCATGATTTGGAATGAGGCCAAGGAATGCATGAGCAGAGATGAAATATACTCTCTGCAGAGTGCAAGACTTCAGAAGATGGTATCGAGAGTATACCATAACGTTGAGTTTTATCGTAAAAAGATGCAGGAGATGGGGATTGAACCTGGTGACATACAAGGAATCGAAGATCTCAATAAACTGCCTTTTACTACTAAGGAGGATTTACGACAAAATTATCCCTTTGGCTTATTTGCAATTCCACAGTCCCAGATTGTACGTGTACATGCATCTTCTGGTACTACCGGTAAGCCAACGGTTGTCGGATATTCCAGAAAAGATATTGAGATCTGGCAGGAATGTGTAGCCAGAGTTCTCGCGATGGCAGGTATCGGTGCTAAGGATAAAATACAGATTTCCTATGGGTATGGATTATTCACAGGTGGTCTTGGTCTTCATTATGGTGCTGAAAATCTTGGGGCTACTGTAGTTCCTATGTCAGTGGGGAATACCAAGAAGCAGATTACAATGATGCAGGATTTTGGAGTTACTGCAATAGCCTGTACACCATCCTACTTATTGCATATTACAGAGACTTTAGAAGAGCATAATGCCATTGGTAACATTAAATTAAAGAATGCTATTTGTGGTGCTGAACCTTGGACAGAGAATATGAGAAAAGAAATTGAGCAAAAGCTCCATATTCAAGCTTATGATATCTATGGACTAAGTGAGGTCATGGGGCCAGGTGTTGCAGCAGACTGTGAGTATCACTGCGGATTACATGTCTATGAGGATCATTTTATACCAGAAATCATTAATCCGAATACCCTAGAACCTGTTGCTCCTGGAGAGACAGGAGAGTTGGTATTTACCACAATTACTAAGGAAGCTCTTCCTTTATTCCGTTATCGCACTAAGGATTTAACCAGTATAGACTATAGTAAATGTGAATGTGGCCGAACCTTAGCAAGGCTATCCAGATTCAAGGGACGTTCTGATGATATGTTAATTATCCGTGGTGTTAATGTGTTCCCATCTCAGATAGAATCAGCATTATTGGAAATGGGTGAAACCAGTCCACATTATCAGTTAATTGTTGATAGGATTGACAACTTAGATACGCTTGAGGTATTAGTAGAAGTAGAGGAACGTTTCTTCTCTGATGAGATTCGTGCTTTGGAAACACTAACAAAGAAAATTGCCCATACTCTGCAAGAAGCATTAGGTATTGCAGCAAAGGTCAAACTAGTAGAGCCTAAGACGATTGCCCGAAGTGAGGGTAAAGCGGTTCGTGTTATTGACAAACGGAAAATTATCTAATCATAAGGAGGAATGATGATGCTAATTAAACAGCTATCTGTATTTATTGAGAACCGTGAGGGAAGGCTGGAGAAAGTAACAGAAACCCTAGCGGCAAATCAGATCAATATCGTTTCCTTAAGTCTAGCAGATACTTCTGAATATGGGATGTTAAGAATGGTTGTATCGGATCCTGTAAAAGGCAAAGCAGTATTAAAGGAAGCAGGTTTTTCATCAATGTTGACAGATGTTCTGGCTATCAAACTTCCACATAAGGTTGGTATGCTCTATACCTTATTGGAACTATTTGTAGCACGGGATATTAGCGTTGAATATATGTATACACTTGCTACAGGAGAAAATGCTTCTATCATTGCTAAAGTATCTGATGTTGATGTTGCCATAGAGGTCTTAGAAACCAATCATTTTGAATTATTTATGTCAGAAGAAGCCTACAAAATTAATTGTGAGGCGTAAATACTAAAACATTTGAGCAAATGACAAACAAGAAAGGGGATTATCATGGGAGATAAACCTGAATTATACTTAAAAAAACTAACAAAAGAAGAAAAAGAACAGATTAAGGAAGAAGACAAAAAATCCGGCATCCCAAAGATTTTGATCGTATTGATTGTACTTATGGTTGCCATTATGGGTGTAATGTTTGCTGTATCTTATTTTTGGTCTATGAAGAAAATAGATGCAATAGTTGCAGTACCGATTATGGTAGTCTGTCTGGCAGGAGAAATCATCATATGCGAGTATGCCAATAAGATGAATCATAAACTCACTAAATAAAGAATGATAGGTGTTAGAAAGTTATATATAACCTTCTAACACCTTATTTTTTTGGCTTCTTGCTCATATAGTACAGTAAGGATTACTAGGTGGAGTTAAGATGAAACAAATAATGAAGGGAGTCATTATTGCTATAATAATGATTGTTCTATTAGATGCAATATATAAAAGAACAAGGTTTTATTATTATGATCCTATATTTCAACCTTTCTCACAAAGACTTAATGCTCATAATCTACTGCTTAAGGTTGGTGATACCTATAAACTTCGTCCACAGGCTCTTAATAAAAGGGTATCTTACAAAAGCAGTAATTTTAGGATTGTTGATGTGATGCCTTCCGGGAAAATAATTGCAAGAGCCGTTGGGAGCGCCATTATTACTGCAACAGGCAAATCCTTTAAAGCACAGTGTAAAGTAACCGTCATAAGTATGAATTCAGATAAGGTTTCCCTTTATGTAGGCGAGCATACGAAACTAACCATAAAGGGGTGTAATCAATCTGTGGACTGGAAAAGCAGCAATAGCACTGTTTCTGTAGATGAAGACGGTGTCATAACTGCGATTCATCCGGGATTAGCTACTATAACTGCAACAATTGGTGGAAAACAATTGGCCTGTAATGTTTATGTGAAAAATATTCCAAAAACTCGTACAAATTAAGTCATAAAACTAAAACTCTTTGATACATTAGTATAAAGATTAAGGAGTTTGGAGTGCTTCATGAAACGTATCTTAAGTTTGTTGTTTATTCTACTTCTTTCCTTTAGCATTGTTAGCTTTAGCTATGTAAATGGAACTACAATATTGTCGAATTCATCAGATGACCCAGGACTGACAACAGATACTAAAGAAGCAGACGAAAAAAATACGGAAGAAAGTGATAGTGTACCTACCCTTAGTAAGGATATCATCTCCAAGACATTTCAAACAGAAACTACCGGAACAGATAATCAAACAGATAAGAGCATAGATACCAATGAAAGTAAGATTGACCAATATTCTGAAGATACAGAAACCATCGAGACGGTGAAATCTCTTGCTAAAACAACTAAAAAAGATGATACCAAGGCTGTTATAGAAGATACAGGCACAAATCTTGGACTCTCATCTAAATCAGCTGTATTAATTGAAGGTTCTACCGGTCAGATTCTCTATGAGAAGGATAAGGATCTTCAGATGGCTCCTGCCAGTATTACAAAGATTATGACGTTGATACTTATCTTTGAAGCACTTGATCAAGGTAAAATCAAACTTACTGATCAAGTAAGTGTCAGTGAACATGCAGCTTCTATGGGTGGCAGTCAGGTATATTTAGAGCCTTATGAAACTCAGACAGTAGATACGATGATTAAATGTATATCTATTGCTTCAGCAAATGATGCCTCTGTTGCCATGGCTGAGTTAATAGCAGGTTCAGAACCAGAGTTTGTTGCTAGAATGAATGAAAAAGCTAAAAACCTTGGTATGAAGAATACACATTTTGAGAATTGCTGTGGTCTTGATAATGATACCACAAACCATGTTTCTACCGCCTATGATGTTGCTTTAATGTCCAGAGAATTAATTACAAAGCATCCAGAAATCGCAAAATATTCGACTACTTGGATGGATACCTTCACCCATGTGACAAAAAAAGGAGAAAGCGTTTTCGGTCTTACCAATACAAACAAGCTTGTACGTACCTATAAAGGAATCACAGGGTTGAAGACTGGATCCACTTCTAAAGCTAAATTCTGTCTATCTGCTACAGCCAATAGAAATGAGATGGATCTGATTGCTGTTGTTATGAGCGCACCAGAACCTAAAGTTCGTTTTAAGGAGGCAGCATCCTTATTAGATTATGGGTTTGCCAATTGTAGCCTGTATAAGGATGATAATAAAGACCTTATGCTAGATCCTGTAGAAGTTAAAAATGGAGTAGAAGATTCTGTTAACGGGGTTGTATTAAAGCCATTCTCTTATGTATGTTTGGTAGGTAAGGATCCTTCTGCCATAAAAAAAGAAATTACCTTAATGGAATCTGTAGAAGCTCCTATTAATCAAAATGATGAAATTGGAAAGATTACATATATCTTAGACGGGAAAATCATTGGAGAGGTTCCTATTACAGCAGATAAATCAGTTCGTAAAGCGACTTTTAATGATTCGATTCTGAAGATTCTGAGAAGATTTTTCAATGTAAAGTAAATAACGATTCTTTCTATTGAGTGGCTTTCTGTGTTCAGAAAACCACTCAATCTCTATGGATTTACTATTCCCTCATTGACAGTCATTATTTCGTTGGATATAGTTATAATTGATTATAATTGTGAGCTGTATAAAAATCATGCTTGTTTCATAATCTAGATATGATATTGCGTTTAAGGAGAAGAAGATGGAACAGACTATTTTAATGATAATTTCAATTTCAATACTTTTACTTTGTGTAGGAGTAATTCTTTATATTCTGTATGAAAACAGACATTTTCATGTAACCACATATGAATATAGTAATAAAAAAATACCAAAAGCTTTTGACCAGTCGGTTATTCTATTTATATCTGACCTTCATAATTATACTTATGGAACCGACAATGAAAAACTTTTAAAGGTGATTCGAAATAATTCCCCTGATTACATACTAATCGGAGGAGATATGATTGTAAAAGGAACTGAGTTTGACGGTACGAAAGCTTTACAGCTTATAAAAAAGTTGACGAGAGAGTATCCTGTTTATTACGCCTTTGGTAATCACGAACTTAGAAGCAGTATGTTACCTGAGACGAAAAATACAACTTTTTTAGAATATATAAGAAAATTAAAAAAGTATGGAGTTAAGTTCCTGTTGGATGACAAGATTACTCTGACTAAAAAGGGGGATTCTATTGAATTATATGGACTGAATCTTCCAGCCAAGTATTTTGAAAAGTTTAAAAGAACTTCTTTGCCAGAGGAAGAATTATTGGAACGCTTAGGTAAACCTGATAAAAGCCGTTTTTCTCTGTTACTGGCACATAATCCAATCTATTTTAAAGACTATACTGATTGGGGCGCTGACCTAGTTCTTTCTGGTCATGTTCACGGAGGTATGATTGTTCTTCCTGCCTTAGGTGGTGTAATGTCAACCCAGGGGCTTCTTTTCCCAAAATATGATTTTGGTTTATTTAAAGATAGACAGGCTACCATGATTCTGTCTAGAGGTTTGGGAAACCATACCATACACATCCGTATCAATAACCGCGCTGAACTTGTAAAAATTGTCTTGCAAAGCAATTGATACACATACAGTTGAAGAAATATGTTTTTTATGTTATTCTTTAATAATGTGAGTGATGACACATCAGCACAAATGTTGTTAGTAAAGATTGAGGTCAGCTATGGAACAACTCATTCAAATTGTTGCGAGTTTTTTTGCAACACTTTTAGTTATGCTATTACATGAGATACCTAAGACAATGGTGTACCGTTCACAAACTAAGAAAACGATGCCATTGTCCAAGGTGTTTTATTTACCACAGTATATTGATCCTATTGGTCTTATTTTCTGTATATTTTCCCTGGCAGGTTTTTCAAAACCCTTTCGATATGAGATTACGGTCAAGAAGAATGCAACCTACATAGGTCTTATTGGGTTATTAAGTCTTTTATTATGCACGATAGTTGCTTATTTTGTTTATCGTTATTCCTATTCCGGGATACAGGTAGATCAACTGTTCCTGGATATGAATATGAGTACTCGGTTTGATTACTATTTTATCTGTTATTTTTTGTTAATCAGCCTGGGTATGTTTGTAGTGAACTTATTTCCTGTTTCTGCCTTTGACATGGGTTTAATCATTGCTGGTAAATCAATGAAGAGTTTTATTCATATTATTCGAACAGATACCTTCATAAAATTAGCTCTTTTTATCATCCTGTTTACAGAAGTAATACCAATTCTCTGTATTCAGATGATTAATTTGTTGCTGTCATTATAGGCTTCTGAAGAGAAAGGAACGTATTATTTTATGGGGATTCCAGTTAAATTAGAGGTATTTGAAGGACCTCTAGATTTATTATTACACCTGATTGATAAGAATAAAGTTAATATATATGACATTCCTATTGTGTTAATTACAGAGCAATATTTGGAATATATTAAAGCTATGGAAACGAAGGACTTAGACATAATGAGTGAGGTTCTGGTAATGGCAGCTACCCTACATAACATTAAGTCCAAGATGCTTCTTCCAAAGGAAGTGATGGAAGAAGAAGAGGAAGATGATCCAAGAAAAGAATTGGTGGAACGTTTATTAGAGTATAAGATGTATAAATATATCTCTTTTGAGTTAAAGGATCGCCAGATGGATGCCTCTAAACTGTTATTTAAGGAACCTACTATTCCTGATACCATTCGTGATTACAGAGAGCCGATTTCTGTGGAAGACTTGCTGTCGGATATCACAATTTCTAAGCTTCATGCCATCTTTGAATCTGTCATTAAAAAGCAGATAGATAAGATTGCCCCGATTCGTAGTAAATACGGTGATATAAAGAAGGAAGAGGTAAACTTAGATGAAAAGATGCTGTTTATTGAAGCCTATGGGCAGGCACACAGATCCTTTTTATTCCGACGCTTATTAGAGACAAGCTCCTCTAAGATGGAAGTTATCATCACCTTTCTTTGTGTCCTTGAACTAATGAAGGTGGGAAGACTTAAAGTGGAACAGGAACATATATTTGATGATATTATTGTCACTTATGTAAGTGATAGCAATATTGCTAATAAAGAATGATCCAGTAATTTAGTTTACGAATAGGAGAATGAGCCTTGGAAATAAATAAAATAAAAGCAGCGATTGAAGCTATTTTGTTTTCCTTAGGGGAATCAGTTGAATTAGCCCGAATTGCAAAAACGATAGAACATGATGAAGAAACCACAAAACGGATTTTAGATAGCATGATGTATGAATATAGAAGTGAAAGCAGAGGAATTCAGATTATAGAACTGGATGGTTCCTATCAGCTTTGTACGAAGGAAGAGATGTATGATATGTTGTTAAAGATCACCCATATTCCTAAAAAATATGTGCTGACAGATGTGCAGCTAGAGACTCTTTCTATCATTGCCTATAAACAGCCCATTACAAAGAATTCTATAGAGGCAATCCGTGGGGTTAAGTGTGATCATGTGGTAAATCGTCTGATAGAGTATAATCTGGTATGTGAGGTTGGGCGTTTGGATGCTCCCGGCCGTCCGATATTATTTGGTACTACAGAAGATTTTCTACGTTGTTTTGGAGTGACCTCCTTAGATAACCTTCCTACTTTAGATCAGGATCAGTTAAATGACTTTAAGCAGGAAGCAGAGGAAGAAGTTCAATTAAAACTTAATATTTAATATGATTGTAAAGGAATTGTACAGGTTTGTACGATTCCTTTTTTATGTTTATGGTTATTTATTTACTTCTCCTTTATGTCATACCTTTCTCCATAAATATTCATAAAATAAAACACATTGGATATACTATGAAAATACTACGAATAAGGTGATGAGATGAAAGCATACTACAATGAAGTGAATGAAATCATAGCAACAATGAGCACTAGTTTAGATGAAAACATTGAAACAATGGATGAACTTTTTAAAGACTGTGCCGACATAGTAAAACGACGTTTTACAATTGGTGGAAAACATAAGGTGGATATCTACTTCCTATATATGGACAATATGATTAACAAAGAGCTGTTGGAGGAGGATACCTTACGCTATCTTCTATATAAAATGGATAATCTGCCTGCTGAGAATCAGTTAGATTATATAAAAGCAAAGGGATTACGAAGTGCAGACGTTACAGAACTGGATACCGTGCAAAAGCTGGTAGATGCTATTCTATCCGGTGATACCGCAATCATAATCGATGGTTGTAAGATTGCTTTAAAGATTTCCGTAAAAGGTTTTGCTAATCGTGGAGTTCCTAAAGCAGAAAACGAAGTCACGGTACGTGGCTCCAAAGAAAGTTTTAGTGAGTCACTGTTTATAAACCGTGTTCTGCTTCGAAAGAGAATCAAAGATACCAATCTTAAAATCAAGCAGATGAAGGTAGGTACCAGAACGAAGACAGACGTAGCGGTAGTCTATATGGATGGAATTGTAAAGCAAGAAATTGTAGATGATATAGTACACAGAATAGAGAATTTTGTGATTGATGGTATTTTTGATTCTGGCATGTTAGAACAGCTAACAGAGCGAAATCACTATTCCCCATTTCCTGAATTCCAAGCTACGGAACGACCTGATAAAGCAGCATCAGCATTAACAGAAGGCCGTGTATGCATCATTGTTGACAATTCACCTATGGTTTTATTACTTCCTACTACTCTAAATTCCTTTTATCAAGCATCTGATGATTATTATAGTAGGTGGGAGATTGCAACCTTTTCTCGTATACTTCGTTATATTGCCTCATTTCTGGCAGTCGCTTTACCTGGTTTATATATCGTAATTGTTAATTTTCAGTCCGAACTGATTTCAACCTCTCTGGCCTTATCCTTTGCTGCTGCCCGAGAGGGTGTTCCATTTTCAATTTTACTGGAAGTCTTTGTCATGGAAATTGCCTTCGAACTTTTACTGGAAGCGGGTATAAGGCTACCTGGCCCTATGGGTAATACCATCGGCATTGTAGGAGGCTTAATCATTGGTGATGCAGCGGTTAATGCTAATCTGGCAAGTCCTATGGTGGTAATCGTTGTTGCACTCACTGCAATTGCGGCCTTTACAATTCCGAATGAGTCCTTTGCTGCGGCATTTCGGCTTGTTCGTTATTTAATTATCATATTATCCGCAATTTGGGGCTTATTAGGCTTTGTGATAGGTGTTGTTTTGCTACTCACACATTTATGTGGATTAAAAAGCTTTGGTATTCCATATCTAATGCCATTTGTTTCCTCTGGAGTTGTTGACAATAGTGATTATAAAGATGCCATACTCAAGATGCCGACTAATAAATTGACCTCAAGGCCAAGTTATACGAGATTGGATGCAAGAAAACGGCTCTTCTTTAAAGGCAAACAAGATAATAAAGAATAGACGGAAGGACTAGGCTTACTATGTATTCTAAGAATGAAAAAATCACATTACGACAATTAAAACGCCTTATCGTATTTGATTTATTTGGTGTGTTGTCTTTACTTGTACCATATGTCATATCCAGTAGTGCCGGATATGACGGCCTTGGTGCCTTTTTGATTGCTGTTGTACTTCTTTTTATTTATTTACTCATACTGACTTTTTATTTAAAGCAGGTGGATGGACCATATCTGACATATGCCAAAGCAGCTGTAGGAAGATTTTTTGCAGTAATTGTCAGTATCCTTTATTTGATTAAATTCTTTTTTACTGCTGTGATTATCACTAAATTATTTGTCAATGTAATTACTTCAACTATATTATCTAATTACTCGGCATTATCGATCGCACTTCCTCTTATCGCAGTAGCAGGCTATATGGCCTATAAAGGAATTGAGGTACGGGCAAGATATTCGGAAGTGATGTATTATATTGTCTTATTACCAGTTCTCATACTCTTTCTTTTCACCATACAGGATGTGGATTTAGCTAATCTTACACCTGTCTTTGCAACCGATTTCAGAAAAATAGCAAACGCTGGCTTTTTGTTCTTCTTACTGTTTAACCAATTGGAATTACTATTATTTATTAAGCCTTATGTAAAACCGAAAAAGCCGAAATCCTCTGTGGTCACAGGTATGTTCACTTATACTTTAAGAGGACTTATTATAATTGTTGTGTTATCTGTGCTGATATTTGGTTTGACAGTTGGTTTGTTAGGAACAGTTGCTTCCTCAAGATCCTTATGGTCTGCGGTATATATCTATCAGTTGGCACATTTTCCATGGTCTTTGTTAAACCGTCAGGACTCCATCCTGATTGCCCTTTGGCTATTAAGTTCTTTTAGCATTTTAAGTGGCTTACTATACTATATGAGTCATATTACAAAGCATATTTTTGCAAAAAAATCAGGAAATTGTATATTGCCACTCCTTATGATCTTTATAATTTTAGCAGTGATTGCCCCTATGGATATTAATCTTTCTTTTGAGTATTTTATGAACTATATGATTTACATTGGGTTACCACAAAGCATTTTTCTTCCTCTTATCATTATAACAGTTAAAAGATTAAGGCCAATAAAACGTAATGTTGGAAAAGCGGCAATTGTGACCATACTTCTTTTGATATCTGCCTGCGGATTAAGTGGTTGTGCCAAACAGACAGAGATAGAAGAACGTGATTTTGTACAAGTATTTGGTGTGGATTATATGAATGGACAATTTCTTGCTTATTATGCATTACCGGACCTTGCAGCAGAATCTGAACAGCCTTCAAATGATACAGAAAAATAACTACGTAGTTTTCAAGGTGGTAATCTGTATGATATAGAAGAGCAATATAAAACAAGTTCTGAAAAACAATTGGACTACCGTCATCTTAAGGCAATTGTACTGGGCGAATATATAGCAAAGAACAATATAATGC
>JAEYRR010000188.1 GCA_023435505.1 Bacillota bacterium
CCTCGAACCTGAGGAATCGTAATATGGGACTCATCTACGATGATTAGGAAATCATCTGCAAAATAATCCATTAAGGTATGAGGGGTAGAGCCCGGCTCTAAGCCTGCCATCACCCTAGAATAGTTCTCGATACCGGAACAAAAGCCGGTTTCCTTAAGCATCTCTATATCAAAGTTAGTACGCTCTGCGATACGCTGCGCTTCTAATAACTTGTCCTCGCTCTTAAAATAGCGGACTCTCTCTTCTAATTCTTCTTCTATCTCCTGAATGGCCTTGGCCATCTTCTCCGGTGGGACTACATAATGGGAAGCAGGAAAGACCGCAATGTGTTCCAGGGTGCAAAGAACCTCCCCGGTTAGTACATCAATCTCACAAATCCGATCAATCTCATCTCCAAAGAACTCGATTCGGTAGGCATGTTCACTGGAGTTGGAAGGAAATACTTCCACCACATCACCACGCACCCTAAAGGTACCACGGTGAAAATCCATATCATTTCTATCGTACTGAATATCGATAAGACGCCTGATAACGTCATCTCTGTCCTTTTGCATTCCCGGTCTAACAGAAAGCACCATGCTCTGATAATCAATTGGATCACCTAAGCCATAGATACAGGACACGGAGGCAACAATAATAACATCCCGGCGTTCCGCAAGGGCTGCTGTAGCCGAGTGTCTCAGTTTATCTATCTCTTCGTTGATGGCAGAATCCTTCTCTATATAGGTATCACTGGAAGGCACATACGCCTCCGGCTGGTAATAATCATAGTAACTCACAAAATACTCCACGGAATTGTGAGGGAAGAATTCTTTAAATTCACCATAAAGCTGGCCTGCTAAGGTCTTATTATGTGCAATAATTAGAGTAGGCACATTCATCGCCTGTATGATGTTAGCCATGGTAAATGTCTTACCGGAACCTGTAACACCAAGTAAGGTCTGAAACTGATTGCCCTCCTTAAAGCCATTAACCAATTCCCTAATGGCTTCCGGCTGATCTCCAGTTGGCGCATATTCAGATACTAATTCAAAATGATCCATCATAACCTCCCGAAACATATCCATTCATGAATATATTATCCGCATAAATCTTTCTAATTATAGCATAACCCCTTGAAAAGTACAATCTCCAATCGAATATTTGTTCGATTTTTATAAATAGACGCCAGTAAAATGGTCTCCCTAATCCCCTCTCCTTCCTTATCCCTTCTTTTGCATACGCAGCTGGGACGGTGGGCGTTGGGGGGCTAGGGAGACCATTATGTAGCAGTACCATGTAGTTCTATAGTTTCTTTACGATGACCTCTTTATAGATTCTCTCCATATCTTCTTTGACAAAGTACACTGTTTCTTCTCGGAGGGCGGCAGCCGCTGAGATGGCGCTGGCTAGGCGAAGGGTTTCCTCTATTGGAAGTTTCTGTTCAAAGCCAATGGCAAAGCCTGCTGTCATGGAATCTCCACAGCCAACTGTATTTACCGCCTCAATCTTTGGTACAAGAGCTCTAAAGACTCCGTCCCCGGTAACGGCAAGAGAGCCCTCTGCTCCTAGGGATATGACAACTACGTCAACTCCATTCTCATGAATGGCTTTGGCGGCATTGATTAGCTCCTCTATTGTATCGCAGCTGCGACCAGTCAGCATTCTTATCTCGTCAATATTAGGCTTTACCATGGTTGGAGCAGCCTTTATCCCCTGTGTAAGAAGAACTCCGCTGGTATCCAGTATGACAGGTTTTCCTTGTTTCTTTACGATGGCTATCATCATCTGATAGGCGGTTGCGTCAAGTCCTTTCGGGACACTTCCGGATATAGATACGACATCAGCCTTATGAGCAAGGTTGGTAAAATGCTCTAGAAATTCATAAAAATCTTCTTCGCTTACGGTAAAGCCAGGCTCTAGGAATTCTGTCTGCTGCTGCTTAGATTCATCCCATATATTGATACAGGTTCTGCTTTCTGCAGATAATCTATAGAAATCACTTTGTACACCAAAGTCCGTTAACGCTTCTGCAATATAGTCTCCTGCATGGCCTCCTACAAAGCCTGTTGCGACAACCTCAGCTCCATAGATGGATGCTGGTTTAGAGACATTTAACCCCTTACCTCCTGGCGTATAGGCACATTCCTTGACACGGTTCACTTCTCCCAGCTCAAAGCCTGAGACAACATAACGTTTATCAATTGCTGCATTTAATGTAACAGTCAGTATCATAATATCCTCCTTTGCTACTAGCATTCTGTAAGCATTGTACCTTTTTATCCAAGGGGTAATAAGATATACATATGACTTATTTGTAAGTAACATGTCGCATTCTCGAATATCTATTGTTGAATAGAAAGGTAATATTAGGTAAAATAAAGCAAAGGGAGGGTTTACTATGCGCACTGTATATCAAGATCTGAATCTACAATTTGATATTGAAAACACCACTTTTTCTGCCCTAAACATTGCTTACGAACATTTTAACCGGTCTATACCGAAACATAGTCATGGTCGTGGAAGTTATGAGATTCACTATATCCCTTATGGAAAAGGTGTTGTGGAGATAGAGGGGAAGTCCTATCCTGTAGTTCCAGGAACCCTTTATATTACTGGCCCTCAGGTGGAACATGAGCAGAAGCCGGATAAGATGGATCCTATGGCAGAATACTGCATCTATCTTAAGGTAAACCCAAAGAACAGGCCCTTACCTAAAGAATCCTCCCATACTTTTATTAAAGACTTTACAAGTACACCGGTATGGTTTGGACAGGATACTCAGAAAATACATCCCCTTATGCAACAGATCTTTCAGGAACTGGAGTATAAATATGCCGGGTATATGACTCAGGTGGAATCCCTGCTTGCCCAGTGCATTGTAAAAGTCATTCGAAATTATCAACACAATTATGAGTCAAGAGAACATTTTTCCCCATCGAATCTTGTATCCAGTAAATATATTATCGTGGAGGAGAGCTTTCTATACGAATACAACAATCTAACTCTACAGATACTGTCCTCTCGTCTGGGTCTATCTACCAGACAGACGGAACGATTTCTCCGTGTTACTTACAATAAAACCTTTCTTCAGAAAATAACTGAGGCTAAACTGTCAGCGGCAAATATTCTTCTCTTAGATAGTGATAAGAGCATTACTGACATTGCCTATACTCTGGGG
>JAEYRR010000189.1 GCA_023435505.1 Bacillota bacterium
GTGGTAATTGCCCCATAGTTTACTCCATCAATTCCTCTCAATTTCTTTCCGAAGCTTCAGTAACGCCACATCTTTTTGCTTACACTCTAGCATAAGATTACATTCCTCACAGTCAGACTTTTTTAAAGCTGTTACCATTTTTTCATAATCTGATAATTGGATATAATCAGAATGAGCATGCTTTTTCGTATCACGGTCACTAGAGAGATGAAGTTTTGGAATACGGTACGGATTTTTAGGCCAGGTTTTTACTGCTGCCGCCAGAGCCTCTTCATAACTTAACTCTCCCTGGTTCCATTCATAGTGCTTATTGTCAAAGACAATGGGAATACCAATCTTCTCATGAACCTTCAAGCATTGCTCCACAGTAAAGGATACATGGTCGTTTTCAAGTACGAGAAATCTTCTTGCCGACTCTCCTAGCAACATATAATTCCTGCAGAATTGCTCTATGGCCACATCTTCTGTCTCATACCCATTTTTCATCCCAAGATGAAGAGTAATGTTGGGAATGAGGGTAAGCTCCATCTCTTCTAAGGTTTCTGCAATTAAATCTAAGGAATGGACTGTCCGTTCTACTACATCCTCACGCAATGAATTAAGTACAAAATACTGGGAAGGATGAGTAGAAAGCTGTATGTGGTATTGGTTTGCCATCCTTCCAACCTCAATTAACTCTGATTTTAATTCTTCAACTTTATAATAGTTTAGGTCTATCTGTGGAAGTATCTGTTCCGGGATACGATACGCTTTGATTCCTTCTTCATAGTTAAGTTGAAGCAATGTTTTTAAGTCTGCTAGATTATTCTGTGCTTTTTCCAGTAAATATGCATGGTTATGCTCCTTTGAATGCTTGTCCAGATAAGTCTTTGTAGATGCTCTGCTGCACTGTAACTCTTTATGAAGCATAGAGACACAACAATAACCAAGATGTATCTTCATAATAGTTCCTTTCCCCTTCATTACTAATTATAAAAGGACAAGAGAGCTTACACTCCCTTGTCCTTATTATGACTCGTTCAGTAAGAAATAAACAAATCTATTACTAAACGCTTTACTTTATTTTATAGATCGTCGCCTCATATGGCCGAAGGACAGAGCTTTCCTCCCTATAGTTGGATAGCAAACGCTCATATCCATTGGTGCGATGGTGTCGCTTTGTCATCTCCTCGCTTACATTGCACTCCACATAAAAATATCCTTCTTCGTTTCTACGATAGTAACAAAACAAATTCTTCTTTTTCACATCTACAAACTCAATGTCACCGTAAATAAGAGTCTGATGTTTCTTACGAAGGGCAATCAGTTCTTTATAGAAATGAAGCACAGAGGAGGTATCCTTTAACTGCTCCTCTACATTACACTCCTTGTAATCCTCATCATTTAAGATCCATGGTGTTCCCGTTGTAAATCCACCATGCTCTGAGACATTCCATTGCATTGGTGTTCTTGCATGATCCCTTGAGCCGGCAAGAACCTTCACGAAAGCCTCCTCCTTCGTTTTTGTTTCAAGCAGTTCCTGATAATAATTAATGCTTTCAACGTCACGAAGGTCTTCTATAGAAGTAAAGTTCTTATTTACTGAGCCGATTTCCTGCCCCTGAAAGAGAAATGGTGTACCACGTAAGGTAAACTGAATGGTGGCTAGTAATTTACCAATTACCTCCCGATATTCCTTCTTAGGGTTGACCTTTGAAATCATTCTTGGATTATCATGGTTTTCATAAAAGAGAGCCATCCAGTAATGGGAGCCATACCCCTTCATCCATTCCATCATATACTTTTTCAGGTAGTTAAGATCATAAGTATACTCATCAAAACGAACATGTCCCGGGGTTTCTAGGTGATCAAAGGAAAATACCATATCTAACTCATGTCTATAATCCCCGGTTAATAACTTACTCATCTCCATACCAACGCCTGGTGTCTCTCCCACAGAAAAACCATCGTATGGAGCAAATGCAGCTTCGTTTAATTCCCTTAGATATTTATGGAGATTAGGTCCGTAAAAATAATGTTCAATCCCGTAATAGCCCATCATCTGTCCAATCTGCTCATTCCCCATTGGAAGTCCCGGCCTTTTTGAGATATAGTTAATTACATCTAAGCGGAAGCCATCGATGCCCTTCTCCATCCACCATCGGACCATTGCCCCTATATCCTTACGTACATTTTCATTATCCCAGTTAAGATCCATCTGCTTTTTAGAAAAAAGGTGCAGCCCCCATTCATCCAGCGTATCATAGTAATTCCATGCAGAACCGCTAAAAAAGGAGGTCCAGTTATTAGGTTCTTTTCCATCCCCGGATTTTTTAAACAGATAATAGTCTTTATATTTGGAGTCCTTATTATTGATTGCATCCTGAAACCATGGATGCTCATCTGACGTATGATTCACTACCAAATCCATGATAAGACGCATTCCTCTTTCATGAATACCAGCCAGTAAGGCATCAAACTCCTCCATAGTCCCAAAAGTATGCAGTATCTCATAATAATTGCTGATGTCATAGCCATTGTCATCATAAGGCGATTCATAGATTGGAGAAAGCCAAATCGCATCCACTCCCAAGTCCTTTAGATAATCAAGCTTTGATATGATACCCTTAAGATCTCCTTTTCCATCCCCATTGCTGTCCATAAAGCTGATGGGATAGATCTGATAAAATACTGCTTCCTTCCACCATTTCTTCTGAATAGGAACTACATCTTCCCTTGGTAAGTCCTTTTCTGTGTTTAGAAGTTCTAAAAAAGTGATAAAAAACTCTTCTCCAAGTATCTTTTTAGTAAGACGTGCCAGAGTCTTTAATTTCATGTTTGCAACAACAGGATTCGTCAGCAATTTTTCACTTTTATTCATTTGAAGAAGGATACGTTTTAAGATGTCTTTGCCGATTGGATTTGCATATACCTCTTTTATTTTACTATGTAAGCTTAACTTACTCATGACTTTCACTCCTTGACTCTAAATCAGAGATAATTTCATCATAGAATTTTTTATCAATCTTATACTTAAAATGATAGACGATATATCCAATCACAATACAAATCAGAGGAAATACAAGCATTGCTATCTTCATGATTAAAAGTCCACCCTGGCTTACCTCTGCTGCGGTATTGGCATCCTTAATACCTGAGATAATGACGATAGCACTTACAATTCCACTAGAAACAGCTCCACCAAATTTATTGATAAATGGTTGGATGGCAAAGGTAACACTATCATTTCTCTTGCCAAGCTTCCACTCTCCATACTC
>JAEYRR010000210.1 GCA_023435505.1 Bacillota bacterium
ATGGAATGGAGGTATCCTGTCCTCGAAGAGTAGAGGTTAACAAAGCTATTGTGGATTACCAATACACCATTAAACAGAAGGACAAGGTCAGTGTACTGAATTATTATACGTTAGACTGGCTTATGGATTATATGGATATAGACTATCAGGTTAATCTTCTGATTAATGGCAATGAGGGTCAGTATGAGGATAAATTATATGAACATTACTCGATTACAATACCGGAGAGTAAGGTTGATGTACTTATAGATGAGGAGGGTAAAGATGCCAAAGAAGATGATTTTGAGCGATCTGATTCAATAGATCCAAAAAACTTCTGGGTGGATGTCAATGGAACAAAAGTAGAATTAACTGGTAAAGCAGATTATTTGCTGGTAGACATTCTTGAGGTATATCCGTTTGACACATCTTTGGCAAAAGAGAAAAAATTAGTACTTCTAATTAATGAAGAACCTGCGGATTTTTCAACTAAACTTACTAGGGGAGATCAAGTCCAACTGTTCTGGAGGGAATAATATGATGCTGAAGAATCGAATAGAATTACAGAATAAATTCGCTTCTCTTAATTTTATATGGATTTTATTTAGTATAGGAATTGTCTTGTTTCAAATGATCGTGAATGTTGAAGAGGTTAATATTATACCTCTTTATATTGCAGTTCCCTTTTTTCTGGTAGATACACTGTTAGTTGGTTTTATTAAAGCGAGAGATGATATAAAACTAATTCTCTTTGCTATTCTTCGATATATTCAAATTATGGGCGCAATATTTATTATGTGTTGTACAAGCCAGGATAGTTTTATGTATTTTGTATATGGCGTAATCGTCATGTTGGTCTCTATTCTTGAATATTATTCAATTTACGATGTGTATGATGGTTTACAGAGAAGTCTTTGTTTTATCACGATGGTATTAGCAATGACTTTTGTACCCATCGTCTCTAATTTGTTTTTTATAAAAATAGATTCTCAGTTTATTTATATTTATTTGTTTTTTGCTAATTTGTCCATATGTTTTATCTATCTCTCTAGATTGTTTATGGAGTATTTGAAAAAGAATACTCAGGAATTACTTAAGCTAAGGCGAATGGTAGAAAGTGTAAAGGAAACCAATGAAGCCTTGAAAGAAAATCAGGAAAAGGTTAGAAAAGCAAATGAATTATTAGGTGTGCAAAAAGTAAAATTGGAATCTGCCTATCATAAGATTAACAGTGTAAATGCAGAGATGATGATACAGAATCAAATTATCTCCTATATCTCGTCCTCGTTAGAATTGGGGAAGGTAATGCAGCTTATTACGGAGTCAGTCATTGAAAAGATGGAGGTTGAGGTTTGTGCAATAATTCTGTACCCCAATGCCTCCTATAACAGTAAAGTGTTTTACAAAGTGATGACAAATAAACGTGATAATTACCGCCAGCTCCTTATAAATTACATCGAAAACTATTGTTTTGACCCTTACATTCGTGAGGGAAAGACTTATGTGGACAATCATGTAACAAATAAATACGATTTCCTTAAGGACAATCTCTTAGGTTCTATTTTGATTGTACCGTTTGTTAAGAATAAAAAGGTCATAGGAGCGTTGTATGTGGGGCATTCTACATATGATTATTTCTATGAGAATAAATCTTTTTTCGAAGCTATTGTTTCTCAGTTTATGGTGGCTTTGGATAATGCTAATCTCTATAAAAGAATGGAAAGCATGGCTATTCGCGACAGTCTGACAGGAATCTATAATCGAAGATTTTTGACAAAGATGTTCCAAGAAACCATAAAAAATGCTGTCCGTAATAATCAGAGTGTTTCGGTGGTTTTGTTTGATTTTGATAATTTTAAGAGTGTAAATGACACCTACGGTCACTTATTTGGTGATACTGCTATTCAGATGATAGCAAAACTCGGTTGGGCTACGGCAAAAGAAAATGGTGGCATAATCGGTCGGTATGGAGGAGAAGAATTTGTAATTATTTTCCCAAATAAAGACGTGGAAGAATCCTATAGCATAATTAAGGATTTGCATAAAAAAATTCAAAATATGCAACTAAAGCATACATCAGGGAAGGTATATATTAATGTCAGCATGGGATTGACATCCTATCCAGAAACCTGTAAGAATCCAGAGGAATTGTTAAGCCGAGCTGACTGGTCCATGTATTATTCAAAACAGACAGGACGAGGCTGTATCACCATAGATAGTGAAGAAGTGCAGAAGTTAGTAATTAGAATGTAGCACTGGATTATTAAGATAGTTACAGAACCAATTTACGGAAAGAGATTGCATCTGCAATCTCTTTCAATATTTTCTATGGCACAGGTAAAAATGTTATGTTATAATGTCATAGATTAAAAAGGAATAAAAGGATGGGTAAGATGAATTTATATAGTATTGCCAGTGGGAGCAGTGGAAATTGCATTTATATAGGCAATGAAGATACCAGTTTACTAGTGGATGCAGGTATTAGTGGTAAGCGAGTAATTGAAGGTTTGACTGCTATGGATATAAACCCTGAGAAGCTAAAAGGGCTATTGATTACCCATGAACACAGTGATCACGTAAAAGGAGTAGGCGTTCTTGCCAGAAAATATAAGGTTCCTATTTATGGGACTGCAGAAACAATAAATGCCATGCTGCACACTAGTACAGTAGGACGTATTCCGGAGGATCTGCTTCATATTGTTGAGCCTGACGTAGATTTTACAATAGATGATATAGTCGTTAATCCATTTTCTATTTCCCATGATGCTTCAAACCCGGTAGCCTATACTTTTATTCATGGGAATACAAAGATAGGGGTTGCCACAGATATGGGAACCTATAATGATTATATTGTCGAAAAACTGACTGGATGCAATGCATTATTGATTGAGGCGAACCACGATGTGCATATGCTTCAGGTGGGTGGGTATCCATATGTACTAAAGAAACGTATTTTAGGTGATTTAGGGCATCTCTCCAATGAGAATTCAGGGAGACTTCTATGTCAGATTTATCATGATGGATTAAAGGATATTATACTGGGACATTTAAGCAAGGAAAACAATTATCCAGATCTTGCATATGAAACCGTGAAATACGAATTAGAGCAGTTTAAAGCGGATATATTAGATTGTTGTAGTTTGACTGTAGCCAAGAGGGAAGAACCGTCTTCTTTTATCGCTGTATAATCTTGTCTGGCAAGAAGAAATTCTTGCCAAACAGGGTAATATCTGTTATATATAGTAAATATAATTTCAGGAGGTAATCATATGAAGAAGACAATAATTACTGTTGTAGGACAGGATAGCGTGGGCATTATTGCTAAGGTATGTACATATTTAGCTAATAATTGCATTAATATTCTTGATATTTCTCAAACTATCGTGGATGGGTATTTTAACATGATGATGGTGGTAGATGCCAATAAAGCTGTAAAAGGGTCCGATATTATTGCAGATGAATTAAAGGAATTAGGAGAGGAAATCGGAGTGATTATCCGTTCCCAACACGAGGATATCTTTAATAAGATGCATAGAATATAAGGAAGGATAGCGGCGATGATTAATATATATGAGGTAATTGAGACCAATAAGATGATAGAACAGGAGAACCTGGATGTTCGTACTATTACAATGGGTATCAGCCTGTTAGACTGTGCAGATGAGAATCTGGATAGGTTGAATGAGAAAATATATAAGAAGATTACAACAGTTGCGAAAGACCTTGTTTCCACTGGTCAGGCTATAGAAAGAGAATATGGTATCCCAATTGTAAATAAGCGAATCTCTGTTACTCCTATATCTTTAGTAGGTGCAAGTGCGTGTAAGAAACCAGAGGATTTTGTGACGATTGCTAAAACCTTAGATCGTGCCGCGCATGAGGTTGGAGTTAATTTCTTAGGTGGGTATTCTGCTTTAGTTTCAAAGGGTATGACAAAAAGTGATGAATATTTAATACGAAGCATTCCTCAGGCCTTATCTGAGACAGACTTGGTCTGTAGTTCTATAAATGTAGGTTCAACAAAGACAGGTATAGATATGGATGCCGTTAAGTTATTAGGCGAAATTATCCTACAGACAGCGGAAAGAACGAAGGAAATTGACAGTCTTGGCTGTGCCAAATTAGTAGTATTTTGTAACGCTCCTGATGACAATCCATTTATGGCTGGTGCCTTCCATGGAGTGACAGAAGGAGATGCTATTATCAATGTAGGTGTTAGTGGCCCAGGTGTTGTGAAGAAAGCAATTGAAAGCTGTAGAGGTGCTGACTTTGGTACCTTGTGTGAGACGATTAAAAAGACAGCATTTAAGATTACTCGTGTAGGTCAGTTAGTGGCGTTAGAAGCATCTAAGAGACTGAATATTCCGTTTGGTATTATCGATCTTTCTTTGGCACCAACACCAGCAGTAGGAGATAGTATTGCTGAAATCTTTCAGGAAATGGGTCTAGAACATGCAGGCGCTCCGGGAACAACAGCAGCTTTAGCTATGCTGAATGACCAGGTAAAGAAGGGTGGAGTTATGGCCAGCTCTTTTGTGGGTGGATTAAGTGGCGCTTTTATTCCTGTCAGCGAAGATCAGGGTATGATAGATGCTGTAGTTGCAGGCGCTTTATCTTTGGAAAAGCTAGAGGCTATGACCTGTGTATGTTCTGTTGGTCTTGATATGATTGCAATTCCAGGAGATACAAAAGCCTCAACCATATCTGGAATTATTGCTGATGAGATGGCAATTGGTATGGTGAACCAGAAGACGACAGCTGTCCGGATCATTCCGGTAATTGGTAAGAGTGTAGGAGATACAGCAGAATTTGGCGGTTTATTAGGATATGCGCCAATTATGCCAGTAAATAACTTCAGTTGTGAAGATTTTATTGCCCGAGGTGGTAGAATCCCTGCGCCAATTCACTCATTTAAGAATTAGTAAAAAGGGTATGAAGAAAATATATCGGTAAATATGTAAAATGAGTAAAGGCAATTATTTAGGCATGACAGAAGGCTCATGCTGCATAATTGCCTTTTGCATATATCCATTGCAAACAGGGGAAATATAAGAGTATAATTACTTTAATCCTTGGTTTAGTTTATGCGAAGGACAAAAGAAAATAAATGAATGGAGAGAACTAAATGATGGCAGATATAAAGACAATAGATTATAAAAAAATATTTCATTATTTTGAGGAAATTAGCAATGTACCTAGAGGTTCCAGAAACAATCAGGCAATTAGCGATTATCTAGTAGCTTTTGCAAAGGAACGTAATCTAGAATACAAACAGGATGAAGCCTTAAACGTAATTATAATAAAAGAGGCCACAAAGGGTTGTGAGTCCAAAGATTCTATCATTCTTCAAGGACACATGGATATGGTATGCTTAAAGGAGGCAGATTCTACACATGATTTTATGAAGGATGGCCTTAGTCTTCATGTTGAGGGAGACTTTCTTAGAGCTGATAAAACTACTCTAGGTGGTGACAATGGAATTGCTATTGCTTATGCCCTTGCAATACTTGATAGCGACGAGATTGTGCACCCTAGATTGGAAGTTATCATAACAACAGATGAGGAGATTGGATTACTGGGTGCAGTTGCTATGGATACATCTTTCTTAAAAGCTAAGTATATGATAAATCTAGATTCTGAAGAAGAATCTAGTTTATTGGTTGGTTGTGCTGGTGGTATGACTTCTAGTGCTACTTTTAAGATGGACCAGGAAATGGTATCCGGAGTAGAGGTAAAGGTTTGCCTGATGGGACTGCAAGGTGGTCACAGTGGAGTTGATATTACGAAAAACCGTACTAATTCCACAATCCTTACAGCGCGTATGATGACAGAACTGATGCAATATACTTATTCTTTATCCTATCTGGAGAGTGGGGAAAAGGATAATGCAATTGCAAGCTTATCTAAACTGACTTTTGTTGTGAAAGAAGAGGAAGTGCAGGATTTCGTTAAGAAAATGGAAGAATGTAAAGAAGTATATCAAAAAGAACTGGCAATCAGCGAACCTAATTTTACTATGGTTATCAGTGTCGGTGAAAAGGGTGAATATGCCTGCCTCTCTAAGGAAAGTCTTAAGAAAGTATTGTTATTTATCACCTATGTTCCTAATGGCATTCAGACATGGAGTGCTGATATAAAAGGGCTAGTGGAAAGCTCCTTAAATCTGGGAATCTGTAAAGTCGATGTAAAGAGTGCTTTTTTTAGCTACTCTGTTCGAAGCTCTGTATCTAGCTATAAGAAATATCTGTCAGAAAAAATTGCATACTTTACGCAGTTTCTTGATGGAGACTATAAGACGGAGGGAGAGTATCCAGCTTGGGAATATAAACATGATTCAAAGCTACGTGAGATCTGTGTCGAACTTTATGAAGATTATTTCCATCGTAAACCAATAGTGGAAACAATTCATGCTGGTTTGGAATGTGGCATTTTCTCAGATAGGATGGCAGGTTTGGACATTATTTCTATCGGTCCTGACATGTATGATGTACACACTCCAAAAGAGCGATTAAGCATTAGCTCTACAATAAGGGTATTTGATTATATTGTAAATATTTTGGGATATCTTAGTACACATTAGGTTAGACTTATCTGGCAAGCTTAAGCAGTTTGCCAGCATACATAAGGAAATGGGGAATTAGATGAAGAAATCGGCTAAATTTATACTGGTTCTTGATGTTTTGCTTCTTATAGTGGCGTTTTTATTGGCAGGTATATATGCTTCTAATAAATACGGTAATAAACAACCAATAAAACAGACTGCGTTAGAAGAACAAAAGGTTACATTGCCTGCTTCTGAGGTTACCAAGACTGCTGTGCCAGAGACTAAAGAACCGGTTATTACAGTGGCGCCAATAGCCCCAAAGAATACTGTACTTACCTTTACAGGTGATGTGCTGCTTACTGACTATATGATTAATAATTATAAAAGAGGTGGTATTAAGGGCTTATTGGATGATAAGCTTTATGAACTTCTTTATAATGCTGATATTAATATGATAAATGAGGAGTTCCCCTTTAGTAATCGAGGTACCCCAATGCCGAATAAGGAGTATACCTTCCGTACCAGTACCCAGTATGTCAGTGTATTACAGGATATGGGAGTAGATATTGTTACGCTAGCTAATAATCATGCCTTAGATTATGGAACAGATGCACTTTTAGACACCTTTACTACTCTTGATGATGCTGGTATAAGGTATATTGGTGCAGGTAAGAATCTTGATCGTGCGAAGAAAATAGAATATTTTGATGTTAATGGACGAAGAATTGCTTTTATAGGTGCAAGCAGGGTTCTACCAGTAGTTGAGTGGTATGCAACTTCTAACAGACCTGGAATGCTTTCTACCTATGATCCTACTATAACCTGTGAACTGATTAAGGAAGCTAAACAACAGGCTGATTATGTAGTGGTATATGTCCATTGGGG
>JAEYRR010000239.1 GCA_023435505.1 Bacillota bacterium
CCATTGTCCGTTGACTAAGGATAGCTTCCACCTGATAGATCAAAAACAGATTGAGAAGATGAAGGATGGCGTGTATATCATCAACACCTCGAGAGGAGCCTTAATTGACAGTGAGGCTCTATTAGAAGGGATTCGCTCTCACAAAATAGGTGGAGCGGCTCTGGATGTATATGAGGAAGAGAGTTCCATCTTTTTTGAAGATTTCTCTAACACCATTATACAGGATGATGTGCTGGCGCTGTTACTTACTATGCCAAATGTGTTGGTAACCTCTCACCAGGCTTATCTTACTAAGGAAGCCTTAAGTAATATCGCTGAGACCACTATGGAAAATCTGGATCAGTTTTTTAAAGGCGAAATACTGAAAAATGAAGTATGTTATCACTGTGCAAAGGAATTTGTCAATTGCCAGAGAAAGAAAAATAAACCATGCTTTTAGAAAGCAGAGGGGGTGTTTGCTATGTGTGGACGCTTTAATGTAGATTTTGAGGCTGAAAAAGAGCTGAAAAAAATTCTAAAGGAATTGAATAAAAAGTATCCCGGAAAGAGTCCGAAATCTGGAGAAGTATTTCCCACGGATACGGCAGCTATTCTGGTAGATGGTGGAGAAGAAGCCCAGGCAGAGTTATCTGTCTGGGGTTTTCCTCAATATACCGGAAAAGGTGTGATTATCAATGCTCGTAGTGAGACAGCACTTGAGAAGCCAACCTTTAGAGATAGTATTTTGTCTAGGCGCTGCCTGATTCCTACCACTGGTTTTTATGAGTGGGATAAGGAAAAGAATAAATATCTGTTTGAGAGTGGGAACTCTCCAATTCTTTATCTGGCAGGGATTTATAAGTTGTATCAAGGCATTAGCCGTTTTGTAATTCTGACTACGGCTGCCAATGCATCCATGGCTATGGTACATCACAGAATGCCTGTCATTGTAGAGCCACAGCAGACAAACTCCTGGCTGACTGGGGCTATACAGATAGGGAGTTTTTTGTCAGAGATTCCTCCGATGTTAGAGAAGAGGAAAATAGAAAAATAAATAACTTACCGTCTTGAATCCATATTGACACCGAACATATGTTCTGATATAATGTGCTTAATGGTGATGGAGGCAGCATGCATGGAAAAGATTATCTTTCATATTGATGTGAATTCAGCATTTTTAAGCTGGGAGGCGGTATACCGGTTGCATGTTCTAGGACATAATAGGGACTTACGGACAATCCCTTCTGCTGTGGCTGGTGATGTAAAGAAACGTCATGGTATTATTCTGGCTCGCTCCACACCGGCGAAGAGCTATGGTGTCCGGACCGGAGACATGATTAGTGATGCCCTGAAGTTATGCCCAGAGCTTATGCTTGTACCACCTCATTATGACTTATACCAGACCTGTTCTGCAGCATTTATGCAGGTACTCTGTGATTTCTCTCCTTGTGTGGAACCTTACAGCATTGATGAGGCTTTTTGTGATATGTCCCAGACGGCAAGCCTATACGGAACACCGGTAGTAGCAGCTAATCTCATTAAAGATAGGATTAAGAATGAGCTTGGTTTTACTGTGAATATCGGGATTTCTAATAACAAGCTTTTAGCAAAGATGGCATCTGATTTTACCAAGCCAGATCGGGTCCATACTCTTTTTCCCAAGGAGGTTCCGGCTAAGATGTGGCCACTTCCGGTAGGAGATCTGTTTTTTGTAGGAAGAGCTACAGAGAAGAGGTTAAAGACTCTTGGAATTACTACCATTGGGGAACTGGCAAGGGCAGATGTGTCTGTACTACGTTCTCATTTAAAGAAGCATGGAGAGTTAATCCATGATTTTGCCAATGGAGTGGATGTATCCCTGGTATCTAATGTTACACCGGCTAATAAGGGATATGGGAATTCCACTACAATTGCATTTGATGTAGATGATGCAGATACTGCAAAGTTAGTAATTCTGGCCCTATCTGAGACAGTAGCAGCCAGACTTCGGGAAGACAATGTCTTAGCTACAGTAATTGCAGTAGGTATTGTAGATTATGAATTTAAGCATGCATCTCATCAAACTACACTATATGCTGGAACCAATCAAACGGAGTTTATTTATAAAAGTGCCTGTAAGCTTTTTGAAGAGCTTTGGGATGGTACACCGATTCGCCAACTTGGGGTACACACCAGTAAAGTAGTGGAAGACATTGGAATAAGACAGCTAGATTTATTTCAGATGAATCGATATGAGAAGTTAGAGAAGTTAGATAAAGCCATAGACAATATCCGAGGCCGATACGGTGCAGATTCTGTAATGCGGGCAAGTTTTGTCAACAGTAAGATTTACCATATGAGTGGAGGAATTTCCCCAGAGAAGCGAAAAGTTGACTATAAGGATGTGAAGTTGTGATGAATGTTCCTGTGGATGTATTGGCCACTTTTAATACGATAGGAGGAATCAAGCCTGCCTATATTCGACTGGAGGATAAAGAACATCAGTTGCACACACATAAGATAGAGGACATTATATACACCAAGGATGAACGATATGCTGGAATAACGGCATTACTGTTCTGCTGCAATATTGCCATAGGAGATTGCAAGCAGATGATTAAACTTAGATATCAAGTGGATTCCCATACATGGGTATTAGTAAACAGCTGATAGGCTTTAGGAAGCCTGTCAGCTGTTTTGTTATTCCTCTGAGGATTTGAAAAATTCTCGTGGGGAACAGTGATATTGTTTTTTAAAGGCTCTTAAGAACGTTGAGTAGTCCTGAAAACCGCAGTAGGCAGCGGCACTGCTGATGGACATTCCCTCCCTGATTAGTTCGGTGGCCTTAAATAATCGTCTGTTTAGAATGTATTTATGGAGGGTATATCCGGTTTTAGTTTTAAACTTATGCATCAGATAGTGTTTACTTAAAAAGAAATGGTTGGCTAGGGTGTCTACAGAAAGATCTTTTCCGATGTTTTCTTTGATATAGGCAATCATTTCAACAATCTGATTATCATACTCCATGGAATTAGGATCATAGATGTAGGTATTGGTTAAGTGGATGCGATTCAGGTAGATTAAAAACTCTAAAAATAAGGATTGAGATAGTAGATGGCTTCCGAATTCCTTTGACGCAAAGGCTTGTTCCAAATGGATAAGAATGTATTGAAGCCGTTCTTGAAGAGCAGGATCTAACCGAACCAGGTTAAAACTCTTCTTGTCTGCCAACCGAAAACAGGTAGTAAGGTCGCAGTCTGGATGGCTGAATTTCTTCAGGAAACTGGAATCTACCCAGATGATGATACGGTCATAGACCTGACTAGGGTCAATCACAGGCTTGTGAACATCATGATTATTGACCAGTAAGATATCCCAGGGTTTTAGGATATAGGTTTTACCTTCTATAAAATAGGTTACATTACCGGATAGGGTAATTACAATCTTATTAAACTCATGATAGTGGTAGTCAAAGGTCTTATCAGACTTATCTGCTATGTGGAACAGTCGAAAATCCTGATAGAGATAACCGGATTTGATACCGTTGGTAGTTGGACTCAATGTGATATTGTCTTTTTGAATATCATCACTTAACAAGGTAAGTTCTTTTTCTTTCAAACCTAGGACTCCTTTCTTTATCCATGCTTTTCATTTTCTACAGTATAGCATGAATTTGGGGATATTGCCTATACTATAAATAGTTTTTGGAGCTATAGGGTAATAGGAGGAGTTATTATGCAGTGTATCATTGAAGAAATAAAACAGAGCCAGGTCAATTCGGTAGGAGCACCAAAAGAAATAGAGGTTGGACATTATGAGTGGACGAATCATGGAGAAAGAGGGAAGACTTATATCTACAGAATGAGTAAGGAACGCTTTCCTAGACAAAATCTAAATGCTTATCGCATACTTTTGGTAGATGGTGAGGAGTCTCATCTGGTATCCACCATTGGATATTATGATTTAGTAGACTATAGTATTGAAGACTGTATAGGAGACCGCCTAATTGACCAACTAGCAGAAAAGATGGGTACCTCTTCTGACACGATTTGGGAGCTTATTCTGGAGAAGCTACGCCCCTTGCAACAGAGGATAAAACAGGAGTTTGATCAGACAGAGGAGGCAAAGACCAGCAAACGGAATCAGGAAATTCTAAGAGAATATAAAGAGAAGAAAAGAAAGTTCTGCATGGAGTTGGGAATGGACGGAGTCAAATATGACCGCTGCTATAATGTATTTGGTGAATTAATGGATGCAGACTACCTAAATAAACTTTATGAGCAGGTGGCTGCCAGGCAGAAGTTTAGCGCTAACAGTAAGCGAAAACATAAGGACAGCTGGCGCAATTTCAGTGGTTCAGCAGATACATTTTTGGGACATGCCTCCTATAGCCGAGAAGAGAAGGAGATGCTTGCTCGCTTTTATAAGACGCTGGCTAAGAAGTTTCATCCTGATTCTAACCCTGGCGTGGATACCTCCAAGGAGATGCAACTGCTCAATCAACTAAAAAAACAATGGGGAATATAAAAAGTGAGGAAAGAGTATTGATTTGTTTTGGAAAATAATATAAAATAGTTTCATGTACCAAACAAGATAGTTTTTAAAACTATTTAGAAAAAGGGTAAAAGTAATCTATAGTAGGATGTAAACTTAAAACTCTGAGAAGGGGTGGCGCTATGTCATTTGAAATTATCACAGACTCATCAGCTAATTTACCAGAGAGTATGATAGATGAATACAATCTTCATGTTATGTCTTTGGTCTTTCGTGTAAATGGGCAGGAGTACTTTGGCTATGTAAAGGGTGAAACAATTGATTTATCCAAGTTCTATAAGATGATGAGAGAAAAAGAGAATATTACCACGTCTCTACTTAACATCGAAGACTGTATGAAATTTATGAAACGTCTTTTAGAACAAGGTAAGGATATCCTTTATATTGGTTTTTCCTCTGGATTAAGCGGAAGCTATCAGGTGGGAGATATGGTTGCAAAGCAGCTAAAGGAGGAGTATCCAGAGCGTAAGATTTATACGGTAGATACCTTGGCGGCAGCGCTAGGAGAAGGACTATTAGTTTATCTGGCTTGTAAAAAGAGACAGGAAGGCTGTTCCATAGAAGAGGTTTACCAGTGGGTTTTAGATAATCGACTTAAACTTTGCCATTGGTTTACGGTAGATGATTTGTTTTTCCTAAAACGAGGAGGAAGAGTGTCTCAGACTTCTGCTATCGTAGGAAGTATACTTAGTATAAAACCAGTTATGCATGTAGATGATGAAGGGCACCTGATTCTCATGGAGAAGGTTCGCGGCCGTAAAAAGTCATTAGAAGGTTTAGTTAAACATATGGAAGAGACAGTAATCGACCCGGAAAATCAACACATCTTTATCTCTCATGGAGATTGTCTGGAAGACGCACAGTATGTAGAGAAGCTAGTTCGTGAAAGATGGAATGTGAAGGATGTACTGATTCATATTCTGGATCCTGTAATTGGTGCTCACTCAGGACCAGGAACAGTAGCTTTATTCTTTTTAGGATCTAAGAGATAATTTAACTTTATATAGTAAGCATAAAGGAACCGGCTCATCTGATATAGGTATCAGGTGAACCGGTTCCTTTTGTATCCCTTCTCTTAGGGACTTACTATCACTGTGAGAAAAATCAAAGCCATTCAAGTAGAAAGAGTCAAGAGAAGTGATAGTAGACGTACTGAATTGATAGAAGGGAAGATAAGAAATGCATGGAATAGGAGGATAAGAAATGCTTCCTTGAATGGCTGATCTTCTAATGAGCTAATTATATCAGTAAAAAAAGGGCATACCAAGGTTTTTACATGTATCAAAAATAAGTGCTCAACAAACTGTAACTTAGTTTGAGAAAATCCATGAAATGTGAAGAAGGGATACTGGTTGATGAAGCTTAATGGAAGAATAGTAATAGGTATTAGACAGATTGAATAGGATACTTTATAATGTAAGTATCCTAGTATAGGGAAAGGAGAATGGATATGAATCATATTAATATACGAACTATTGAAAGGCCTCGTTTGTCTTTAAAAATCCAGACAATTGCAAGTCTTTTAGCCATAGCAGCAGCTGTTGTACTCCCACAGTTCTTTCATGTAATGGGTGCTGTTTCTGGTCTTGGATCCACCCTTGGCAATACATTTCTACCAATGCATCTACCAATTATTCTAGTTGGCTTATTAGCAGGACCATATGCCGGTGCTATCTCAGGGCTTTTGGGTCCATTGGTCAGTTATACTCTAACCGGTATGCCAGCTATTACTTTACTTCCATTTATGATGCTAGAACTTATGGTGTATGGGTTATCAGCAGGCCTCCTTCGTAATGTGAAGGTACCAACGATAGGAAAGTTAGTAGTGATACAATTTGCAGGGCGTTCTGTTCGAGCTCTTGCCATTCTTGCTGCAGTGAATTTCCTCGGGAATACCTCCATTCGTGTATCTATTATATGGACCAGTATTGTTGACGGTATCCCAGGGTTGGTACTTCAGTGGACTTTACTTCCACTTCTTATCTATCGTATAGAACATAGTAGTAAGGCTCAGTAATTAAAATAACTTGAGATACATAAAGAACCAACTCACTGTCGGGAAGACAGGGGTTGGTTCTTTTATCTTTTAGTGTTTATATGCATCTAATGGGAGTCGAACCCATGCACATGGCTCCGGAGGCCATTGCTCTATCCACTGAGCTATAGATGCAGTTTCGGGTTTTATTATATGTTAAATAAAGAAAAATGTAAAGGATAATCGACAAAAAACATAAGAAAAAATATTACATAAATGTTACAAACTAAAGGAAAAATATGTTGCTTTTTTAGGCTCAATTTGTTAGTATAGCAATAGTATATTAGTTTTAGGCACATATAGAATGATATTTTTTATTTTTTTAACACTTATGTCTACATAAATTGAGTAATTATGAGATGGATTTACTACATCAATAGAATATGCACAGCTATGAAACTTGCCAATACTGACCGTAAGTAATACGAGTAGAATCAGTGAGGAGAATATAATATGAAATTTCGTTTAAAGTTGAAATATAAGAAAGTAATATTTGCAGTATCGTTAGGAACTATGGCATTTGGACTTGCTATTTTGTCCATTAATACAAAGGGAGATATAGAGGCCATTTCGCCTAATGTGTCCAATGTACCGGGAGTATCGTCTTCTATAAGTCCTACTGCGTCAGATGGATCAAATACAACACCACTACCTAGTGGTCAGGATGCTATTTTAAAGGCGGAACTTAAAAAGAATGAAATTCCGGAAGTAAATACAGTAGTTACCAAATATATGGAAGCCTGTGTGAAGGCGGATATCTCTAGTTTGCAAACAGTAGTCAGTGAGATTGATAAGATTAGCAAGGCTGAATTAGAGCGTAGGTATGAGTACATTGAGGCAATCAAAAATATAGACTGCTATACCTTACCGGGACTAGATGAGTATTCTTATGTTGTCTTTGTGTATCATGAAAGCAAAATAGTTGATATAGAGACCATGGCACCTGGATTAATTGTTCTTTATGTAACAAGAGCTGCGGATGGGAATTTGGTGGTTATGTTGGATCCGTTAGACAGCATGATTGACAATGAAATTTCCCTAGTTCTAAAGAGAGAAGATGTTCAGGCGTTAATTAAAACGGTGAATAATAACATGGAGCAGGCAATGGCAAAGGATGCCAACCTAAAGAAGTTTCAAGAAAAGCTTCAAGAAGCTGTAAACGATAAGAATAATGCGACTACCTCTCCGGCAGCAAGTAAGGCACCAGCAAAAAGTGCAGCGCCAGCTAAAAGTGCAGCGCCGGCCAACTAATTTAAAATAAGGTTATTTCGTATGCCATAGCAGTAGAAAACTATTGCTATGGCATTTTTATTACTTCTAAAGGTAAGACTATAAGTAGTAAGACATTGTGCTTGCAGTTTTTCATGTTTTCCAATACAATTTAATCTATAAATATAATGAGAATGAGGAATAAGAATGGATCAGAAGACAAAAGGTGAAGCCATAGAGGATGGTATCCGTATTAATAAATATCTAAGTAATGTAGGAGTTTGCTCTCGTAGGGAGGCGGATCGTCTTATTGAAGCCGGTAAGATTACCATTGATGGTAAGATGGCAGAGATGGGAACAAAAGTTTATGAGACAAGTAATATTTGTATTAATGGAAAGCCAATTAAAAAAGATGAGGAGTTTACTCTGATTGCTTTTAATAAGCCAAGGGGAATCGTGTGTACTTCCTTTCGCCATGACCCGAATAACATTATTGACTTTTTAAAATTTGATAAGCGTATCTATCCAATCGGTAGATTGGACAAGGATTCCGAAGGACTCATTCTTCTTACCAATAAAGGTGAACTAGTGGACAAGATCCTTCGGGGAAGTAACTACCATGAGAAGGAGTATGTGGTAAAGGGCAATAAGAAGCTGACCAAGGAATTTGTAAAAGGGATGTCCGAAGGGGTTCCTATTTTGGATACCGTAACTAGGCCTTGTGTTATTACTCCAGAGAGTGAGACTACCTTCCGTATTGTGTTAACACAGGGACTGAATAGGCAGATTCGTAGAATGTGCGAACATTTTGGCTATCATGTATTATCCTTAAAGCGAGTTCGTGTTATGAATATTCAGCTGGGACGCCTTAAGAGTGGTACCTACCGCAATGTCACCAGTAAGGAATTAGAGGAGTTAAAAAGACTACTAGAGATATAAAAGCGGTTTAATAAAGGAGAAATTATGGACGTAAAAGAAAGATATGAGCAGTTAAAGAAGACCATTGAATATCATATGGATCGTTATTATAACCAAGATGCTCCGGAAATTGAAGATTATGAGTATGACATGATGATGCAGGAGTTAAAGACTATAGAGAAAGAGCATCCGGAATTCATCACAAAGGAATCCCCATCTCAGAAAGTGGGAGGGAAAGTGAAAAGAGAGGCTGGGGTTACAGTAACCCATCTAAATCCGATGCTTTCCATTCAGGATGTATTTACCAAGGAGGATGTAGTGTCCTGGGTGCAATCTGTAAAAAGAATTCATCCGGATGCCCTTTTTTCTGTGGAACAGAAGATTGACGGTCTGTCCATGAGCCTTCGCTACGTTAAGGGAGAACTTACTATGGCTGAAACCAGAGGAGATGGCTTAGTAGGCGAAGACGTAACCCTGAATAGCTATGAGATTCAAGGTGTACAAAGAAAGATAGATGTACCATATGATTACCTGGAATTAAGAAGTGAGGTATATATGGGCCATGATGATTTTGATAGAACGAATGAACGACAGGAGGAGCTTGGGAAAAAGCTATTTGCAAACCCAAGAAACTGTGCAGCAGGTACTCTTCGCCAATTAGATCCTGCCATTACAAAAGAACGAGGCCTACGACTTTATGTCTTTAATGTACAGGCCGGGCCGGATGAGGTAAAGGAGAACCATACCAAAGGCTTAGAGCTTTTAAAGAGTAAGGGCGTTCCAGTGGTGCCACACAAACTTTGTGCAACAGAAGAAGAGGTACTGGAACAGATTGATGCCATCGGAGAGTCTAGAGGGGATCTTGACTATGACATTGATGGGGCAGTTGTGAAGATAGAGCAAACTATTTACCGTAATGATTTTCCAGCAGGAAGTAAATACTCTGCCGGCCATATCGCCTACAAATATCCACCAGAGGAAAAGGAAGCAGTCATTCGGGACATTGAGCTGTCTGTTGGAAGAACCGGCAAAATAGCCCCTACGGCTATCTTCACCGCACCGGATTCTGACAAGCCAATCCATCTGTGTGGTACTAAAGTTTCCAGAGCTACCTTGCACAATCAGGACGTCATCAATGAGTTGGGAGTAGGAATTGGAGATACAGTAGTTGTCTATAAGAGTGGAGAAATCATTCCAAAGATTAAGGCCGTTACCAAGCATGTTGGGGAAGTCTATCAGATTCCTTCTACCTGCCCTGACTGTGGTCAGCCTGTGGTACGGGATGAATCGGCTGACATCAAATGTGTCAATCCATCCTGTCCATCCCAGTTAATTCGTACGGTCAGTTATTTTGCCAGCCGGGATGCTATGGACATCAAGGCATTTGGGGAAACCTATGTCAAAACGCTGGTGGAAGAAGGGTATCTTAATGACTATGCGGATATCTATTTCTTAAAGGATTACCGGGATGAGCTAGTGGAAAAAGGACTTATGGGAAAAGATAAGAATACAGATAAAATCTTAAAAGCCATTGAGGAATCTAAGAAAAATGAGCCTGCTAAACTTCTTACCGCTCTGGGTATTCAAAATGTAGGTAAGACCTCAGCCAAGGCTATTATGAAGCATTTTAAAAGTATCGAGGATTTGGCGGCTGCATCAGAGGAGGAGCTGGTTGCAATTCCTGATGTAGGTGGAATCACAGCCAGATGTATCTATGACTTTTTTAGAAATCCTGTGGATGTGGCAATTGTAGACAAATTAAAGGCAGCGGGAGTTAATATGGAAGGCGCTTTGTCCGAGGAAAATTCCAGTAATTTAGCCGGTCTTACTTTCTGTATTACCGGAACGCTGCCAACTATGGGACGGAGTGAGGCAGCGGATTTGATTGAGAAAAATGGAGGAAAATGCACAGGTAGTGTCAGTAAGAAAACCAACTATTTATTGGCAGGAGAGGCAGCAGGCTCTAAGCTTGAGAAAGCGAGAACGTTGGGAGTTAATGTAATAAATGAAGAGGAATTGCTAAATATGGTCAAATAATAGCATACAGTTGATTAATATTCATATCCATGATACAATGTTAATCGCATCTATATCAGATGGGAGGATTAGTATGCCAATTAAAGTATCTAGTAATTTACCAGCAAAATTTATATTAGAAGAAGAAAATATATTTATTATGGACGAAAATAGAGCAATTAGTCAGGACATCAGACCACTTAAAATAGCAATCTTAAACCTTATGCCTTTAAAAGAGGATACAGAGGTGCAGCTTTTAAGGTGTCTATCGAATACGCCGCTTCAAGTGGATATTACATTTTTAACAACAGCCAGTTATACAGGAAAGAACACAGCTACCAGTCATCTGGACAAGTACTACCAGACCTTTGAAGATGTAAAGGATCATAAATTTGATGGTCTTATTATCACCGGTGCTCCTGTTGAACTCATGGATTTTGAAGAGGTGGCTTACTGGGAAGAATTGACCCACATTATGGACTGGTCTAAGACCAACGTGACTTCCACTTTCCATATTTGTTGGGGCGCACAGGCAGGACTCTATTATCATTATGGGATTAAAAAGTGTCTATTAGAGAAAAAGATGTTTGGCGTATTTTCTCATCACGTGAGATATCGCAAGTTCCCTTTAGTACGTGGATTTGACGATGAATTTTATGCCCCACATTCCCGCTATACTGGCAATGAAGTAGAAGATATTGACGCCTGTGAGGACTTAGTCGTCTTAGCAGATTCTAAGGAAGCAGGAGCTTTCTTGATTATGAGTAAGGATGGAAGACAGGTCTTTGTTACCGGTCACCCAGAATACGACCGTATGACTCTTGATAGTGAATATAAGAGAGATGTGGCCAAGGGATTGGAGATCGAAATTCCACGGAACTATTATCAAGGAGACAACCCAGAGAAACGCCCACTGTTACAATGGAGAGGACATAGTAACGCACTATACACAAATTGGCTCAATTATTACGTTTATCAGAACACTCCGTATGAGTGGTAGGAGCTGTGATATGCGAGTTGGTACATGATATATATAAGGCAGTGTGTTTTGAAATTGTTTGTAAAGGCAATTTCAAAATACACTGTTTTTTACTTTTATTAAGTTTTCTATTATCTGTAGCTGTAACACTTTATCGCTTAATGTAGTAAAGGCAGCTGCTGTCTGAATAAATTCAAGCCAAGACTGTATAATAGATAAGACAGTATATAAAATTATATGGTCAAAGAATTTGTATTGATATTACGTATGTTGTATAAATGCCATAGAAAAATATGAAACATTGTCTCAGGTTATAGAAAGAGGTACTTTGAATGGAATTTATGTTAAAAATCAGAGAAAAAACAAACTTATTGCACAGTGCAGCAGAACATTCAGGTTACATTAAGCGTCTGGTAGATGGCAGTGGAACAAAAAAAGGTTATGGTGAGTATATTTTTAATCTTCATGCAATATATAAAGCAATTGAAGAAGGCCTTGAAGCAAATAAAAATCATGAAGGGATTAAGGAATTTGTTACTCCAGAGTTGTACAAAGCTGAGTTGATACAACAAGATATGGTCTATATTTTAGATGAGGAACAAGAAAAGTTGCAGTTATTATCATCCACTGAAGCATGTGTTGCTAGAATACATGAAATCAGTAAAAATAGTCCAGAATTAGTTGTTGCTTATGCATATACAAGATTTTTAGCTGATTTATTCGGTGGCAGATTATTTTATGACTTATTGGGATCAAAGTATGGTATTGCTGAAGAGGGATTGAATTATTACAAATGTGAGTTAGGTGATCTGAGAGCCTATGTTATGCAATATCATAATAAATTGGCTAATGCTAAGTTAATTCAAGCTAAACAAGATATATTTATTAATGAAATTAACAATGCGTATATTTATAATATAGCAGTATCTGTTGAGTTGGAGATGAAGTTAGATCATTAATGTCGAAAATAACAAGAGTATACAGTAAGAAGCCCTCACTAGATTGTGAAGGCTTCTTTGTCATTTGGGAATTTTATAATAGCAATATGAAGCAAAAAAATTTAGAACGATTGCATGTTCTGCTCGCCTTCTTCTTTCATCTTACCTTCGATTTCACTTGAATACTTTGCCTGAGCTTTTTTTACAAGTTCATCTGTTTCTTTGGTGTTATAGGCATTAGGATCGGTTTCGAGAGCTTTCTCGATAGCTTCAAGTCTTGCATGGAATCCAGCAGCTTTTGTTGCAACTGATGATAGTTCTTTTACAAAATTACCTTCTTCTTTTAATAATTTAGATAAATCTGTTGTTAATTCGTTGGATGAATTACTAATCATAATATTTCACTCTTTTCTTTTTTAATATAGCAAAGTTTATTATTACAAAATACTGGCATAGTTATACTATTGATTACAAAGGTTGATTTGAATAAATTATAATGGAACATTTTAGATCGAACTTTTTGAGGTCGGTAATGATTTGGGGAACGTCCTTGGGAGGCTTCGTTTCTACGTTTACCTTTACTCGAGGTTATTCATACGGTATAATAAAATAAATGGAAAGGAGGAGAAAATAATAGAACGAAAAGTAAAAAAACAGGTTAGAGGTTATAGGACACAAGATGGTGCAGGGGTAAGTCTGGTTAGAGTCTTAGGAGACGGTACCGTGAAGGAGTTTGATCCGATTCTTATGCTGGATTCCTTTGACAGTATTAACCCAGATGATTATACAGCTGGATTTCCTATGCATCCACACAGAGGAATTGAAACAATTAGTTATGTGTATCGTGGACAGATGACCCATAGGGATAGTTTGGGAAATGAGGATACCATAAAGGATGGAGAAGTCCAATGGATGACGGCAGGTTCGGGCATACTC
>JAEYRR010000245.1 GCA_023435505.1 Bacillota bacterium
CTATAATGCTATAGGGAATGCTATCAGTTCCGGCTAACACAATGGTGTATTTATCTTCTGTCTGTGATATCTGAGGACAGATAGTATCTCCCAATAATGCAGATTTTCTATATTCTACAAGCACATCACAGTATATGAAGTCAGATGGTAGGTATTCCATGGCCATCTTAATGTATTGTCCATTGTTGACATGATGATTGGAATCCAGATTACTTTTTATTACTTGGAAGGTCTCTCCGTTTGTATAGACGGCTGGAACTTCCAACTTTCTTTTAGATTCCTCCATAGGAAAGGCTTCTTCTAATACATATTTGTGAATATCAATAGAGCTGGTTCGTGTAGGACGAAACTTTTCCAAGTCCATTAAGACCCATATGGAGTTAGCAGCAGCGATCAGTTCCCCATTTGCATCTATCATGGTAAAACTTCGGTAACCAAACATGGCATTAAACGCATAAGGCCAAGTACTAATAGTAATCTCCTCTCCTATATTAGGAAGACGTGTAATCTTTAGATGCCAGTTCGTAATTACCCATACTTTGTTCTGTTTCTCTAGATACTCTATCCCAATTCCTAAGTCCTCGGAGTGAAAGGTGGAACAATCCTGAAAATAATCAATGATTCCGGAAATGTCTAATTGTTTTCGTGCATTTACTTCACTATATCGTATGCGACTTTTAAATGAATACATAATATACTCCTTTGTTTCTATTATGTTATAGGATGTATGCTTGCATTTTGTCTCAATAATTCACATATTACAAATTATAAACACTTCAAAGGGAAAATACAACATCTATTCAAATTTGCCTTCCTACTAGTATTTTTTTTAGAGGAAGTATATAATAAGGAAAATGAAGTGGCAACGTCACTTCTAGTTAGGTTATTCCTGGTCGGAATAAATAATAGAGAAGATAAGGAGAGATTCAGATGAAACACATTATTAGTACTGACAAGGCTCCTCAGGCAATCGGACCATATTCCCAGGCAATAGAAGTAAACGGAATGATATTTACATCAGGGGTGATTCCCATTAATCCTGCAACAGGAGAACTGGTAACAGGATCTATTGAAGAGCAGGCTACTCAGGCTATTGGCAATCTGGCGGCTCTGTTAGAAGCAGCTGGTACCAGTACAGACAAAGTGATTAAGACCACAGTATTTATCAAAGATATGAATGACTTCGGGAAAGTGAATGAGATCTATGCCAAGTATTTTACAAAGGATTTTCCAGCCAGATCCTGTGTTGAAGTTGCAAGGCTTCCAAAGGACGTATTGATTGAGATTGAAGCTATTGCTGAAAAATAGAGTACAGAAGTTTTGCATATAGTAGTGGAAAGGGAGTATTAGAGATGAACCATAATAGAATAGAGCATGTAAATCGGGTCTTTCTTGCCACTGTTTTAACATTCATTTTTGGAAGTTATCTTCTTTTGTATATAAAACAAGGATTTCATGTGACAATACCTGCTTTTGTCCAATTGCTTTATTCGCAGGTGATATTAGTATTACCAGCAGTAATTTATCTGGTTATAAAAAAAATAAAGCCACTGGAGTTTATCAGATTTAAAAAGGTCAACCTTGTAACAATTGTTTTGCTGGTTTTGTTTGGCTTTTTTATCAGGCCTTTTATGAGCTTATTAAGTGCAATTTCTATGCTTTGGGTGGAAAATAAGATTGCAGATACAGCCACACAGTTGACCACTGAGGTAAACTTTTTATGGGCAATGACGATTATAGCGATTATACCCTCTATCTTAGAAGAATTTGTTTACCGTGGTGTTTTTTACAATGAATATCGAAAAGTAAATACAGGAAAAGCTGTTCTATTAAGCGGACTGTTGTTTGGATTAATGCATATGAATGTGAATCAGTTTATTTACGCATTTTTTATGGGGGTTATCTTTGCATTAATCATTGAAGCGACAGACACTATTTTAGCTTCCGTGATTGTACATTTCACCATTAATGGAAGTTCACTGTTTTTTCTTAAAATCACGCCGTGGCTGCAAGAGAAAGCTGGGAATGCTGGTAATACAGCTTTATTAGATTCCGCTGCTACAACGAAAGAAGAGATTCTTAAACTCTTGCCGTCTTTAATTATGCCTGCCATTGTGACGTTGGGAATCAGTGTAATTCTTTATTATAGCATTGCTACTTATAACAGAAGAACGGAATCTGTGAAACAGATTTTTAGGAAAGAAATGAACGGGGAAAAAAAGAATCAGCTACTTACTATTCCTGTGGTTGTAGGTATGGGAATCTGTTTGTTCAGCATGATATCAAATGTAGTTAGCTAATAAAAAGGGAGCGCTAGCTCGTGGGTTACAATGTACCATGAGGTAGCGCTCCTTTTTATTAGGCCTGTACCTTATATGATTTTACACAGTTAGGTCAATATTCTGGCCTAGATTTGGGTTGACGGATTGTTCCATCATCATTTTAATAGCATCCTTCGTCTGGTCCGCGGTATCCAGAGACTTGGCTAATACAGCTGTTTTCACCTCTGTAAGAAGTCTTACCTGGCTCATGGACATAGACAATGCGGCAATATTCATATGTACCCCTCCTAAAAAAAGACGTTTTCACTAGCATCTTTTGGTAGAGTTAAAACTATGCTATAATGAAATAGGCCGTAGATTGGTGTTACATAGTTTATATCGGCACATACAAAAGACTAGTTAAGAAAATATTCCGATATCCCACTGTGTAAGAACAGAGTGTATCATTAAATAGAAGAAGGAGAGGAGATTGTAATGAACAAAATTCATGATTTAATTATTATTGGAAGTGGTCCAGCGGGATTAACTGCAAGTATATATGCCAGCCGGGCGGAGCTTGATACTATCGTCATTGAAAAGAATATGATGAGCGGTGGACAAATCATCAACACCTATGAGGTGGATAACTATCCGGGAATACCAGGAATTAGTGGATTTGATTTGGCTTTAAAGTTAAGAGAACACAGTGACAAGCTTGGAGCAACCTTTGTGGAAGGTGATGTCATCGGTTTTTCTGTGCAGGATCAGATTAAGAAAGTAGTACTAGACAACGGTGATGAATACCTTGCCAAGGCTGTCATTATAGCTACCGGTGCTGTAACAAGAAAACTTGGAGTAGTCGGAGAAGAGGATTTTTCAGGAATGGGAGTGTCGTATTGTGCGACTTGTGACGGAGCCTTCTTCAAAAATAGAACTACAGTAGTAGTCGGTGGTGGAGACGTAGCAGTGGAGGACGCTATTTACCTGGCTAGACTATGTAAAAAGGTATATATTATCCATCGTAGAGATGAGTTTAGAGCAGCTAAAACCCTTGTTACCCAGTTAATGAAGTTGGATAATGTAGAGATACTCTGGGACTCTGTCGTAGAGGAGATTCTCGGTGATGAGTTTGTGGAAAGTGTTAAGGTTAAGAATATAAAAAATGAGGAGAATAGGCTGCTGACAGTGGATGGAGTATTTATCGCAGTAGGATACAATCCGGCATCTGAAGTATATCGTGAAGTTGTTGAGGTGGATCGTAGCGGCTACATTGTAGCAGGCGAGACCTGTGAAACCAGTGTCCCTGGAATATACGCTGCTGGAGATATCCGTACAAAGGCTCTTAAACAAATTATTACAGCTGCTTCTGATGGTGCAAATGCGATTACAAGTGTAGAAAAATACCTGACTACGCTATAGACATGAAATATTAATATATTTGTAATATTTTATCTAACAAAATAGACAAAAACTTCATGATTCATAAGGAAAAATTGTAAAATAAAATTAATATTAGTGGCACAATTACTTGACAGAAATTACTAAGTTTGTTATAATAGCCTTGTTCAGTTAACAATTTCGTAATAATTATGATGATTTATTTAATAATTGGAGGAAGATAGTATGAATAAGGCTAGAATTATTAAATCAGCTTTATGTATGACATCAGCCATAACCGTAATGGTAGCAGCTAAAACTGCTCCAGCAGAGGCGTTTGATACAAACAATACCGTTAATAAGGGTGAAGTCGCGCTAGTTAGTTCAGTTGCTGAATATAGCAATAACTCATTAGCAGGAATTTCACTTGCTTTAGATAAATATTATACACTTGCATTTGATGAATCTTTAGATTTATCAAAGAAGAATACTTCAGATTTAGGACTTTCAGTGATTGGATCAAGTAATGTGTCATCTGATGGAGTATCTACTCCAGAGGCAACCGTTACGCCTGAACCAACAGAAACACCGAAGCCAGTTTCCAAGTATGCTAAGACAGGAATTTCTATTGCTGATAACTATGTAAACATTCGTTCTAAAGCATCTACTGAAGGAGATATCGTAGGTAAGCTTTACACCGGTTCAGCAGTTACAATTACCGATACAAAAGATGATTGGGTTCAGATTAAGTCAGGCAGTGTAAGTGGATACATAAAGAAAGAATTCCTTGCAATTGGCGAAGCAGCTGAAAAGATTGCGGACAAGTATGGTAAAAAGACAGCTACAGTAGCAACTACTACAATTCGTCTTAGAGAGAAAGCATCTACTGATAGTAGGACTCTTGCATTATTAGCTGAGGGTGAGAGTTATACTGTAACGAAACTTGGTAAGAAGTGGGCAGAAGTTAAAGTGGATGATGTGAAAGGGTATCTTGCATTAGATTATGTTAATGTAGATATCAAATTTGGTAAAGCAGTATCAATCGAAGAAGAAAAGAGGGCTGAGGAAGAGAAAAATAGCTCCAATCAATCTTCTAATGGATCTTCCGATAGAAATAATAATTCAGGTTCCTCAGGTTCCAGTTCAGGTTCTGGCTCAAGTAATTCCTCATCCTCCAGTGATGATGATGACTACAGCGGTTCCGTAAGTGGTTCAGCAGTAGTTCGCTATGCAAAACAGTTCTTGGGTAATAGATATGTACATGGTGGTAATAGTCTTACTCGTGGAACAGACTGCTCCGGATTTACAAAGTTAGTGTATGCACATTTTGGCTATAGCCTGCCAAGATCTGCTGCTGCTCAGAGATCCGCTGGTAGACGTGTTAGCTTAAGTGATTTAAGACTTGGGGATATTATCTGTTATAATAGGCCATACAACCATGTTGCGATTTATATCGGTGGTGGAAGGGTTATACATGCCAGTACACCAAGTTCAGGTATTATTATAACAGGTATCAATTATGGACATAGACCGATCTCTGCAAGAAGAATATTATAGTGTATGTATCATCAACACCCTATGCATTTGACATAGGGTGTTTTTTAGTAATCGTGCCTATGGCTCGCTCTAATGGAGGCATAAGGATTATTTGTAATTTTTGGATGCAAGTGCTATAATGATGCTGTATATAAACAGTACAATTGTGCAGTATGGAGGTTATTGTATGGATAAGGGATATGAGAGAAGAAGGTATCGCAGATTGCCAATTGAGTTACACCTGGCTATAAGTCATATGTTCCGTCAGGATTATGAAGAGATAGTAGGACTTGATGCGGAACTTGAAGTATTTGATATTTCAAAAGCAGGAGTTGGCTTCGTCAGTAACGCAGGATTGCCTTTGAATTATTACTTTGATGCAAAAATAGTTTTAAGTGAAACGGACTATTTTAGTACAGTGGTAAAAGTTATACGAAAGCGTAAAGATGAGGGCACAAAGTACATATACGGAGCGGAGTTTGTGGGATTAGCACCATTTTTAGCGGACAAAGTTGATACATATGAAAGAAAGCTACGACTATCAGATAATGGATAATAGGGAAAGTTCAAATAGTTTGATAATAGACTCGTATTTACTGAAGTTATTGTAATAGAAGAACAATTTAAAATTGCAAAAATGTGCTTGACATATCTGCGGTTGTGCAAAGTGCACAAAAAAGTAATACGATTGGAAGGAACACATGAATATCCATGATTTGGTGTGGGTATTCTGGGTAACTTTATCAACATTAAAATCCCTTGATTTTGCAACAATTCTTAGTTATACACCAAGTTATCCACTTTATCCACAGTGTAATTTGTTAAATTGAATTATGTATATATGTGTCAAGTACGAATATGTGTTTTGTAGCAAGTGTTAAAAATAAATTAAAACAGTATTAATTGACAAGATAAATAATCCACTTAATTGTCAAAAAACAATATGGCATTTTCAAAATAGTCCCGACTGTTTAATAAATAAGTTTTAGCTAATATGAGAATTTTATTTATAAGAAATAATCTTAAATTGGGACGAAAGTCCCGTTAAAATAGTATTTTCGGAAATATTAAGAGAATTTGACTGAAAGCAATATTACTTGATAAATTTCTCAAATATGGTATAATTTTATTAAGAAGCAGCGATTAATATCCTGTTTTCTTGGCTTTTAAAATAAAGCTTTTACCTGAAAGATATCCGTTGATATTCAGTAAAGGCAAAAGGAGTTGGTTCGTATGAAGTATATAATTAGCGGGAAGAACATTGATGTAACAGAAGGCTTAAAGACAGCTGTTTACGAAAAGATCGGTAAGCTTGAGAAGTACTTTACAGCAGATACTGAAGTGCATGTTACATTTAGTGTACAAAAGGACAGGCAGAAAATCGAAGTAACAATTCCAATGAAGGGAAGTATAATTCGCGCCGAACAAGTAAGTACGGATATGTACGTATCCATTGATTTAGTTGAAGAGATTATAGAACGTCAAATAAACAAATATAGAACGAAATTAATTGAACAGCAGCAGGCAGCCATAAACTTTAATTCTTCTTTTATAGAGGAAGAAGATGATGCTCCTGAAGAAACTATTAACATTATACGTTCCAAACGTTTTGCGATGAAGCCTATGGATGCAGAAGAAGCTTGTATCCAGATGGAACTTCTGGGACATAACTTCTATGTATTCCGTAATGCGGAGACTAACGAGGTAAATGTTGTGTACAAGCGTAAGGGCAATACGTATGGTTTAATTGAACCAGAGTTTTAGATTTAGAAAATAGGAATAGAATTGACAGAGGATGTGATTAACACATCCTCTTTTTATGCACACAAGGGATCCGTGAGGATGCTCGGAGGCCACTATTAGCAGGCATTTAAAAAAAAGTTGATTAGTATTATTAGTAATGTTACAATATTAGAAGATTCTGATAATATGGGTAGTATAATACCTAAGGTGAGTATTATGATTAATAAATCAAGAACACAGGAGTGGACAATATGGGATTAGTTACAATGTTTTTTGGGTCACACAGTCAGCGTGAAGTTAAGCGTGTGAACCCGATTGTAGATAAAATTGAAGCGCTTGAGCCGGAATATGAGAAGCTAAGCGATGATGAGTTACGTCATAAAACAGAGGAATTTAAAGAACGACTGAAAAATGGCGAGACATTAGATGACTTGTTAGTAGAAGCATTTGCAACGGTAAGAGAAGCCTCAAAGAGAACTCTTGGCATGAGACATTATAGGGTACAGTTAATCGGTGGTGTGATTCTTCATCAGGGACGTATTACTGAGATGAGAACAGGTGAAGGTAAGACTCTGGTTTCAACCCTACCTGCATACCTGAATGCTCTAGAAGGTAAGGGTGTTCATATTGTAACGGTTAATGACTATCTGGCAAAGCGTGATGCTGAATGGATGGGTGAGGTTCATAGATTTTTAGGACTTAGCGTTGGTGTAGTACTCAATTCTATGACCAATGATGAACGTAGGGAAGCGTATAATTGTGATATTACCTACGCCACAAATAATGAACTAGGCTTTGATTATCTAAGAGATAACATGGTAATCTATAAAGAACAGTTAGTTATGAGAGACTTACATTATGCGATTATCGATGAGGTGGACTCTGTTTTAATCGATGAAGCACGTACTCCTCTTATTATTTCCGGTCAAAGTGGCAAATCCACAAAACTGTATGAGATGTGTGATATCTTAGCAGGGCAGTTGGAAAAAGGTACTGAAAAAGAACTTTCCAAGATGGATATCATAATGAAGGAAGATTTTCAGGAAACTGGTGACTTTGTTGTAAATGAGAAAGATAAGAACGTAAACCTTACTGAACAGGGTATTCATAAAGTAGAACAGTTCTTTCATTTAGAGAACCTGGCAGATGCTGAGAACCTAGAGATTCAGCATAATATTATCTTAGCATTACGTGCTCATTATCTTATGTTCAGAGATAAAGATTATGTAGTGAAAGATGATGAGGTTCTTATTGTTGATGAATTCACAGGACGTATTATGCCAGGTCGCCGTTATAGTGACGGTTTGCACCAGGCAATAGAAGCAAAAGAAAGGGTTAAGGTAAAGAGAGAAAGTAAGACACTAGCTACAATTACCTTCCAGAATTTCTTTAATAAATATGCGAAGAAAGCCGGTATGACTGGTACTGCATTAACAGAAGAAAAGGAATTTCGTATTATTTATGGTATGGATGTAATTGAAGTACCTACGAACCTACCTGTAGTCCGTGTAGACCACCAGGATGCAGTTTTTAAGACAAGAAAAGAAAAGATTAATGCGGTTGTCAATGATATTGTAACATCTTATAAGAAGGGACAGCCTGTTTTGGTTGGTACTATTACAATCGAGGCATCTGAGGAATTAAGTGAACTCCTTCGTAAGAAAGGCATACCTCATAAGGTTTTAAATGCAAAGTTCCATGAACTTGAGGCAGAAATTATCGCACAGGCCGGACAGATGGGTTCAGTTACTATTGCAACCAATATGGCAGGTCGTGGTACAGATATTAAGCTTGGAGAAGGCGTTAAAGAATTAGGTGGCTTAAAGATTATAGGTACAGAAAGACATGAATCTCGTCGTATTGATAATCAGTTAAGAGGACGTGCTGGTCGTCAAGGAGATCCTGGTGAATCCAAGTTCTATATTTCCCTTCAGGATGATCTGATGCGTTTGTTTGGATCAGAACGTCTCATGAATCTATTTACCTCTCTTGGAATCCAGGAAGGCGAAGAGATTCAACACAATATGTTGAGTAAGGCCATTCAGAAGGCCCAGATGAAGATAGAGAACAATAACTTTGGGATTCGTAAGAATTTGTTGGAGTACGATCAGGTAAATAATGAACAGAGAGAGATTATTTACAAAGAACGTCGTCGTGTACTGGATGGCGAAAATATGCGCGATACCATCTTCAAGATGATTACCGATAATGTTGAGCATATGGTGAATAAGTGCCTCAATGATGATTCCAATCCAGACGACTGGGATATTCCAGAGTTAAATAATCTGTTACTTCCTATCATCCCAATCAATCCTATTACATTGACCAAGGATGAGCTAAACACCATTAATAAAAAGGAATTGATGCAGCAATTAAAAGAAGAAGCTGTTAAGCTTTATGAGATGAAGGAAGCAGAATTCCCAGAGCCGGAACAGATTCGTGAGATTGAACGTGTCATTTTATTAAAAGTTATTGATTCTAAATGGATGGCTCATATTGATGATATGGATCAGTTACGCCAAGGTATCGGTCTTCAGGCTTATGGTCAGAGAGACCCATTGGTAGAGTACAAATTTAATGGCTATGAGATGTTTGAAGAGATGACGCAGGCAATCACTGAGGATACAATTAAAGCTCTGACTCATATTAGAATCGAGCAGAAGGTAGAGCGTGAACAGGTTGCCAAGGTAACTGGAACCAATAAGGATGACAGTGTCAAGAAAGGACCTGTAAGACGAGCTACCAAGAAGGTTCAACCAAATGATCCTTGTCCATGTGGAAGCGGCAAGAAGTATAAGTTCTGCTGTGGACGTAATGCATAGAATTGTAAGAAGACAACATGATTAGATAAGAGGTGAAAGAAGTGGTTGAATTAGACCAGTTTAAATACACATTATCCACCTATGAGAAACCGCTACTTGAAGTGGGGGATTCACTTTGACCTGGAGAATAAGAAACTTCGGGTAGAGGAATTAGAGAAATTAATAGAAGCGCCTGATTTCTGGGAAGATGCAGACCGCTCAACCAATGTAATGAAGGAACTTTCTGGTTTGAAGGACGTAATTGCCACCTATGACAGATTGCGTATTGCCTTTGAAGATGTAGAAACCTTGTTGGAAATGGGTTATGAGGAAGAAGATGCTTCTTTAATTCCTGAAATAAAAGAACAGTTAGATAATTTTATTCAAGAGTATGAGGCTCTTCGTATCAATACTTTGTTATCCGATCGATACGATAAAGACGATGCTATTCTTACCCTTCATGCTGGTGCAGGTGGTACAGAAAGCTGTGACTGGGCAAGTATGCTCTGCAGAATGTATCAACGATTTGCAGACAAAAAGGGATTTAAGGTAGAGATGATTGATTATCTAGATGGGGATGAAGCTGGACTCAAGTCTGTTACGTTGGAGATTAGAGGAACCAATGCGTATGGTCTTTTAAAATCTGAACATGGCGTGCATAGACTAGTTCGAATTTCTCCTTTTAATGCCGCAGGAAAGAGACAGACATCCTTTGTATCCTGTGATGTTATGCCAGATATTGAAGAAGACCTTGATATTGAAATTAATGATGACGATATAAGAATTGATACCTATCGCTCCAGTGGAGCAGGTGGTCAGCATATTAACAAGACATCTTCGGCTATCCGAATCACTCATTTTCCAACTGGTATCGTAGTACAATGCCAGAATGAGCGATCTCAGCATATGAATAAAGATAAAGCGATGCAGATGTTAAAGGCGAAGCTATATTTATTAAAGCAACAGGAGAACCAAGAAAAAGAGTCTGACATCCGAGGAGAAGTTAAGGAAATCGGCTGGGGAAATCAGATTCGTTCCTATGTTATGCAACCTTATACGATGGTAAAAGACCATAGAACGGGCGAGGAGTCCGGCAATGTAGGTAGTGTTATGGATGGTGGACTTGACCCATTTATCAATGCATATTTAAAATGGATTAATATAAAAAGTTCAAAAACAATATAAGAGGAAGCCGACAATCCATAGATTGGATTAGTAAGGAGGTAGTATTTATGGCAGAGAAAAAGATCGTATTGTTTCATATCAACAAGCAGGAATATGGAATAGATATAGCTAAAGTCAATGCAATCGAACCCATAACTGGTACTGTGCAGGTTCCAAATGCTCCAGGTAATATTGAAGGAATAATCAATCTTCGAGGTATGGTTATTCCAGTATATAGTCTTCACAGTAAATTTAAACTTACTAGGATGGAATCGGAGGTTGAACCTAAACTGATTATCACTAGAAGTGGGGATAATACTTTTGCTTTTTCTGTAGATGCTGTAGATGAGATATTTGTTGTAGACAGCAAGGATTTATCTGTTCCTCCAAAGGTTTTGCAGAGCGGTAAAACCTCTTATATTGAAGAAATTGCCAATATAAAGGGTAAGCTTGTCTTATGCTTGGATGTTGACAAGATTCTTTCTGAGAACGAAAAAGACGACATGAAGGACTTTGTTGATTGTTTAAAAGAGGAGTAATCATATCCCAGGGTGTAAGATTCTAATGCCAGTGCATAGGAATCCTACACCCTGGGATTTTATGTAGCAGATAGAGCCGCCGATGAATACCATATTAGAGGAGCTCTATCAAATTTGTCATAAAAATATTTCATAATTTATATATTTTCGTCGATTTTTTTCTGTGCATTTGGTTGATATTATAATTGTATTGTGTTAATATCTTCCTATGAAAAACATTTGTATTTGTACCGCAAACAATCAAGGTGGGTAAGTATGGAAGAGGAAAAGTATTATATTATTAAGAAAAGTGCATTACCAGAAGTTCTGTTAAAAGTAGTCTCAGCAAAACGTCTACTGGAAACTGACGAAGAGTTGACGATTCAGGATGCTACAGAGGCAGTGGGGATCAGCAGAAGTTCTTTTTATAAATACAAGGATGATATTTTCCCATTTCATGAGAACACAAAAGGGAAGAATATAACCTTTATAATTCAGATGCAGGATCAGCCAGGTTTATTATCAATGGTGCTTAATAGAATTGCGGACTTTGGCGCCAATGTACTCACGATAAATCAAGCTATACCTGTTGGTGGTATAGCGCTTATTACCATAAGCGTAGAGATATTGCCATCAGATCATGATTTCTCTATGTTTGTAGATGGGATCAAGTGCTTGCCAGGAGTACAATCTTTAAAATTCTTAGCTAGGGAGTGACAAAATGATAAACATTAGTATATTAGGTTATGGTACAGTAGGTTCCGGAGTTGTAGAAGTACTGGATACAAACCATGAGAGTATTGCAGTGAAGGCCGGACAACCGATTAATGTGAAATACATTCTGGATCTTAGGGATTTCCCAGGAGATCCAATGGAGAAGAAAGTAGTTCATGATTATCAGATCATTGTAAATGATCCTGAGATTGATATTGTAGTAGAAACAATGGGTGGAATTCATCCTGCCTATGAATTTGTGA
>JAEYRR010000028.1 GCA_023435505.1 Bacillota bacterium
GTACAGACCAGGGCGACTTTCTCTGCACAACTCCTCTGCACTTCCTTTATGATGGAGAGGCACCTACTATCTCAGATTACGTTATTAATACCTACCCTACCACCCAGGACAAGCCAGCTGCCATAGACATTGCTGTAACTGTAGAGGATTCAGGCGCAGCGGGAATCGACCAAATTCTGTGCGGAACCTATGAGGAGTATAGACAGTGGGTAACCTTGATTGAATCAGGAAAGTATGAAAGCCTACACGAGAAAGCCGACTCCAAGGTTCAAGTCACTTTTACAAACCAAGAAAGTCATAGTAATGAGGACTATTATGTGTGGGCTATTGACTGTGCTGCCAACATATCAAAAGCTGAAAAGCTAGACATGAAAGGGCCGGTGTTACAATGTGATATGGATAATGAGTGGCACAATGCCGATTTTCAAGTAACAGGGCAGTCTGATGAGGAAGTAAAGAGTATTTTCTATAGCACATCTATGGCGGCATATTTGAATCATACCCTAGGAGTTCCAATGAACTCAGAGACAGATGAGCAGAAAGCTGGTAAAAGCAAGAGTAAGGCTTGGGGGTTAACCATTTCAGCTAAGGAAAATAAGATTCAAACTTACTATGTCTGGGCATATGATAAGTATGGTAATAAATCAGCTACTCCCTGTGTTTACGAAGCTAGGATTGATATTAAAGCCCCTGAATTACAGCTTTCCAGAAATATTGAGGAAGGTCATTGGAGTCGGGATACTGTCATACTTACACTGAAAGCAGAGGAGAGTAGTTCAGAGTGCAATTCAGGGATAGATCAGTTATTTTATAGTATGAAACCGGATTGTAGTAATCCTATTCCCCTTACTTATAAGAATGATAAAGGGGAATATGTTTTGCAGTCACCAACGGACAGTAATGGGCAAGCTTTAGAGGTGGATGGGAAGTATTACTTTTGGGCGGTTGACTACGCCGGGAATTCATCAAAGCTCAGTGAAACAGAAGTGCAGATAGATACTAGACAGCCTAATATTTTGGGAGCGGACTTAAGAGCTAAATCTAATGATGATTTTGTGAATAGCAGTCCTTATGGAATATGTTGTAAAGGTACAATTATTCTGACTGTAACAGCAAAGGATGAGAGTGTATCCAGCGGTTTAGGTAAATTGCATATATATCAGGACGGAAAGCAAATTGCCTCTACTGTAGGTGAGCAGGGAGTTTACACATTTGAATTGGACAAACCATTTATGGGGGAACTCTCCTTTCAGGTAGAAGATAAAGTAGGACATACATCGGAACGAAAAACCATTGCACAGTTGAATACGAAAATGGCTAATAGTTATGTTAGACTAGAGGATAATGCTCCACAGGTAAAGTTGGATTGTTCTTCTGCAGACTATATGGATGATCTAAATAGGCCTTGGTACCGGCAGGAGGTAGAAGTTTCTGTATCTGCCAAGGATGTTGGCTCTGGATTGCAGAGTATAAAGACTTGGATCAATAATCAATTACTGTTAGTAGATATGGATGGAAATAGCCTACCAACAAATTTGTCACCGTACAGTAATTGGCAGTATGTGATTTCTACTACACAGGTCAAGCCTCTTGAGGATGGTAGCTACCACCTTAAAGTAGAAGCTACTGATTATTGTGGTAATGTTACAGTAGAAAACCATGTTGTATATATAGATCGGGAGCCACCAAGAATTTCTCAGTTTACCTTTACTACTAGAAATCAAAGCTATGATCAGTCAGAAATGGTGAAGAAAGAATCTTATGGTTATTATTTTGAAGGAAAGACCATAGTAAGAATACAGGCCATGGATGGAGTGGCTTCATCTGGAGTTAAAAAGATCGGTTACTATGTTATTGACTATAGTAAGGACTTAAGCGGCATTAAATCTAAGGTTGAGATGTTGGAAACAGATTCTGCTGGGTGTATTGAGATAACACTTAATGGCGGATTTAAGGGACAGATATATGCCATAGCCCAGGATTTTGTCGGAAATCATACCAAGGAATATACTAAGCCTTTTGGTGTAATTATTGAAAGTGTTGAGGCTAATTCTAGAACAGCCAATGTAGAGTTTATGATGCCTGCAACAGATTCGGCAGATTCTTCAGGTCGGCCACTTTATAAGGATGGAATTGAACTCGAATTTGTAGCCCATGACTATTTTAATGGAATAAAAGAGTTGGACTGGCAAATAACAAGCCCACAGGATACGGGAAACAACCAGACCGGCAGTCTTAAGGTGGATAATAAGGGGAAACTTGATCAAGTGCTAGATGAGAGCCGGATTACGAGGGATCATAATCTGATTACTGCTCTTAAGGTTAGCATTCCTGTTAACAATAATAGTAACGATATTTGTGTGAAAGTGAAGATAACGGATTGGTCTGGTCATACTTTTACAAAAAAGATGATGTTTAGTATTGATAGGACAAAACCTCAAGTTTTTGTAGTAGTGCCAAGTGGAAGTAAAGTTGGTACTAAGGAATATTTTAGTGTAGGCCAAACAATCAAACTAGAAGTAAAGGAAAGAAATTTTGATTCAGAGCTAGTAAATACTACGATTTACAATGATTTAATGGGAGCTTGTAGTATATCTCAGTGGAAGGAAGAAAAAGATCTCTATAATCCAGACAACAATCGTTACACTGCAACTGTATCCTGCATTCAGGATGGGGCATATTCGATCAAAGGGGAAGTGAAGGATCTTGCAGGCAATAAAACTTCCATCCAAGAAGATGAATTTGTTGTAGATACCATAAATCCAAAGGTTGAGATCTCTTTTTCCGGGAAAGCAGTAACGAAAGAGGAGTATACCTTTTATTCTACTGGGCAGACGGCTACCATTAAGATAGAGGAACACAATTTTGAACCATCTAATGTGACCATGCAATGTAGGCGGGTGCAGTCATTATACAATCAAAAAGAGTTACCTTGTGAAAGTCTGTCAGGATTTATTGTAGAGGGAGATATCCATACAGCAACTATTAGGTTTAAAGAGGATGGCTGGTATGCCTTTACACTGTCTTGCAAGGATAAAGCCGGTAATGGACTAAAGCAGGAGCTACGAAAAGAATTCGGTATTGACGCCACGAAACCAGAGATTCAAATAGAAGGAGTAAAGCATCAGTCAGCTAATAATGGCGAATTACTTCCTGTGATTACGGTAGCGGATGATCATTATGTAGTTAAGGCGACAAAGGTAAGACTTACTAGTAGTAAGACAGGAGAGGTAGTATTTGCAGTTAGCAATGGGAGTGTAAAGCTACTGAGTGGCGATAGTGATATTAGCGATTTGATAAGAAACGGAAAGATAGCAGTGAAAGACCTTGATTCCTCTAGTTTGATTAACGGTATCTGGCAGAAAGGACATCAGTTTCGCTTAGATTGTTTTCCGAATAAGAAGTCCCTAGATGATTTGTATACCCTGACGATTGAGGCAGAAGATATGGTAGGCAATAAAAATACTCAGTCTGTAGATTTTTCTGTGAACCGCCATGGTTCTGTTTATACCTTTAGCACACAGCTTAAAAAGTTGGCTGGCACTTATGTGCAGACAATAGGAAATGTAGATTTTACCGAGACCAATGTTAATTCCCTTATAAAAGAGGATACTCTGGTCAAATTAAGCCGTAATGGTGTTGTATATGATCTGGTAGAAAACAAGGATTACAAGGTGGAGAAGTTAGATTCTGAAAAGACTTGGAGTCAATATAAATATGAGTTGGATAAAAGCCTATTTGATGAGGAAGGGCGATATACCATCACCGTACATTCTAAAGATGCTTCAGGTAATATTAATGAGAATGACACGGTTTCTAAAGGGTCAGAAATTGTGTTTGGTGTGGATAAAACAAAGCCAGTCATTGTTGTTTCAAATCTAAAGAGCAATGAAGCCTATGATGAAGTCAGTAAGCCAGTAACTGTATCTGTCAGCGATAATATTGCGCTTAAGGAATTGACGATCTATCTTAATGACAAAAAGGTGGATTACACTCAGGAAAATGATATGTACCGATTTGTTCTCCCAAGCTCCAATGAAGGACAGAATGTTAAAATTGTAGCTGTAGACAACGCAGGAAATACCACATCCAGGGAAATAAATAATGTCTATGTAACAACTAATCTATGGATTCAGCTCTTTCATAACAGAGTACTATGTATCGGTATAGGAGTGGTTGGCCTACTTCTTCTATTAGGTATGGGGTATATCATTCTCGTAAGAAGGAAAGTAAAAAGTAGCCCACAATAAAAATGAAAATTATGGAAAAAATTAATTGACAATACGTGTATAATTGTATACAATGATACAAAATATCAATTACAAAAGG
>JAEYRR010000253.1 GCA_023435505.1 Bacillota bacterium
AAGTATGCAAGTAAGTGTAACACCTGTTAAAAGTACAGATGGTAATTATAAGATCGGTACATGGATTCGAGATAATACTCAAGGAATTGGGACGTTAACTTATGTAACTGAAGATGGTAATTTTGGCGCATTAGGTCATGGAATAACAGATGTGGATACCAATCAGTTAATGGAAATACAAACAGGAACTTTATATAATGCTAAGGTTTTAGACATTGTACCTGGGGAAGATGGCGCTCCCGGTGAAGTAGTCGGAATTATAAAAACAGGATCTGGAAATGATATTGGAACGATAACACAGAATACAAACCAAGGAATATATGGAATAATCAATCCGAATAACTATATGTTTAATTCGCTTAAGAGTTATCCAATTGGATTAAAACAAGATATTCATCTTGGGAATGCTTCAATTCTCTGTTCAGTAGAAGGTTCTGTAAAAGAATATCAAATAAAAATTGAAAAGGTTGTGATGAACAACGAAAAGCAGAACAAAGGCATAGTGTTAAAGATTACAGATGAAAAATTACTGGCAATTACAAATGGAATTGTTCAGGGGATGAGCGGAAGCCCAATTTTGCAGGATGGTAAGATAATTGGAGCGGTAACGCATGTATTTATACAAGATTCAACAAAAGGTTATGGCACATTCATAGAGAACATGTTGAATCATTAAAGAAGGGACTCTGTATTTTTACAGAGTCTTTTTGTTGTGGTGCAAATAGAATTGTAGGTGGTTATGCTGTCGTAATCTGCGAAAAATAACAATTGATTAATTATTCTTATTTGGGTATTATATAAATATGGCAAATATTTACAAATTAATGTGTGAGAATTTTTTTCTTCAAATACGTAAATATTTCTGTGTAATAACCTTTAAACCTCTTTACGTAATTATTTTGGGTTATGAATATTAAATTCATGGTTTTTTTACAATTGTTTAAATTATACCAAGGAATATTCAATAATTTAACAATATTTGCTATTATTCATTGACTATCTTGAATAATCCTTGTATAATCAATTGTAAGAACTTAGCAGAAAGTGCTATCAACCAAATCAAATTTCATATGCATAACATATATAATGTTGCATCTGAGGAGAGGGAAATAATATAACAGGAGGAATTCTGATGGCAAAAATTAATGTTGCAATTGTGGATGATAACGAAAGAATGGTCAATTTATTATCCGACATAATGAAGGAGGATAAAGATATTGAAGTAGTAGGAACTGCTGGTAATGGAATTGATGCACTTACAATAATAAAGGACAAGTCTCCTGATATTGTGCTTTTGGATTTAATAATGCCAAAGCTTGATGGTTTGGGAGTAATGGAAAAAGTACGTAATAGTAATGATTATAAAAAAGCACCTGCATTTATTGTAATCACTGCTATAGGACAAGAGGGTGTAACAGAGAATGCGTTTGAATTAGGTGCTAATTATTATATAATGAAACCATTTGATAATGACATGATTTTGACAAGAATCAAACAGATTAAAGGTGTATTACATAATAAATTAGTGGAGCCTTTAAAAGCTACCTCTTTTGAAAATAAGCAGCAGTATATGGAACGTAATCTTGAATCAGATGTAACCAATATTATACACGAAATCGGAGTACCAGCTCATATTAAAGGCTATCAGTATTTAAGAGATGCCATAATGATGTCTGTGAATGATACTGAGATGTTAAACTCTATAACGAAATTATTGTATCCTTCCATCGCTAAGAGACATAAAACTACTCCTAGCAGAGTGGAGAGAGCAATTCGTCATGCTATCGAAGTAGCGTGGTCCAGAGGGAAGATGGACACAATAGATGATTTATTTGGTTATACTGTGAATAATGGAAAAGGGAAACCTACTAATTCTGAGTTTGTTGCATTAATTGCAGATAAAATTCGTCTTGAATATAAGATGAGAGGATGATTGATTTTCACTTGCAATTGATTTATAATAATAGTGGCAACGTTATGTAAGACTTAGGTAAAACTTATGCTAAGTAATACTAAAGATCGAAGATAATCCTGAGTGTCTTGTTGACCAAGATACTCAGGATTTATTATTATAGCGCAAATCTTCGATAATAAAAAAGGGTGCCACATGTATTATTATTTTCAGGAGGTAACTTAATGAAAAAGGTCTTGTTTATTGCATCAGAATGTGTCCCGTTTATAAAAACAGGCGGATTAGCGGATGTTGTTGGCTCTTTGCCAAAATACTTTAGTAAAGAGGAATATGATGTCCGAGTTATGCTACCTAAATATTTGGCTATATCAAGTGAGTATTCGGATAAAATGGTCTATAAGACACATTTTTATATGGATTTAGCCTGGAGAAATCAATATGTAGGAGTATTTGAACTGGAGCATGAAGGTGTAACCTTTTATTTCATTGACAATGAATACTATTTTTCAGGTCCTAATCCATATGGAAATATTTATGAGGATGTAGAGAAATTCGCATTTTTTTGTAAAGCAGCGCTGTCATCTTTACCACAGATTCCATTTCAGCCGGATATCATACATTGCCATGATTGGCAGACAGGTCTTGTTCCAGTATATTTAAAGGATTCGTTCTGTCGCGACCTATTCTATGGAAGTATGAAGACAATTATGACGATTCATAATCTGAAATTCCAAGGTATTTGGGACTTAGAGACAATCCAAAATATTACAGGATTACCAGATTATCTTTTTACTCCGGATAAATTGGAGGCGTATGGAGATGCTAATTATCTCAAGGGGGGTCTCGTTTATGCAGATGTTATTACGACAGTAAGTGATACATATGCTGAGGAAATAAAAACACCTTTTTACGGAGAAGGACTAGAAGGACTGATTCGAGCAAGAAGTAATTCTTTAAGAGGTATTGTAAATGGTTTAGATTATGAGGAATATAATCCAGAAACAGATCCTTTGATTGTAAAGAATTATAATGCAATCAATTTCCGTAAAGAGAAAATTAAAAATAAAAGAGCATTACAGACAGAACTAGGGCTAAAAAGAGATGATAAAGCATTTATGATAGGTATTGTATCGAGATTGACCGATCAAAAAGGCTTTGATTTGATTGATTATATGATTGAGGAAATATGTACGGAAGATGTTCAATTAGTGGTCTTAGGAACCGGAACTCCTAAATATGAGAATTTGTTCAGGCATTACGCTTGGAAGTATAAAGATAGAGTATCAGCAAATATCTATTATAATAATGAAAGAGCTCACCGTATTTATGCTGCTTGTGATGCGTTTTTAATGCCATCCTTATTTGAACCATGCGGTCTAAGTCAATTGATGAGTCTTCGATATGGTACGGTTCCTATTGTGCGTGAAACTGGTGGACTCCGTGATACAGTAATTCCTTATAATGAATACGAGAGTACAGGAACTGGTTTTTCCTTCTCTAACTATAATGCACACGAAATGTTAAATACTATACGATATGCAAAATATATCTATTATACCAAAAAAAGAGAATGGAATAAGCTGATAGACAGAGGGATGGCTATGGACTTTTCTTGGAAAAACTCAGCAAAGAAATATGAAAGTATGTATAATGACATGTAATAAAAGGGGCTGTTTTACAGCCCCTTTTTTATGATATAAAATTATATAAAGAGACATTATACCACTTTTTTTATACACAGAAAAATGTTTTTTTATAAAAATATATATTTTGGTTATTATAGATATTTTAGGTATAAAAAATTTACAACTTTTATATGTAATTTCAATTTTCTTAATATCTTCTATATGATATCATGGAAATAAGGGATTTCTTTAAGAAAGCCTAATACTTTTTTTGGAGGCAGAAATGCATATAGAGGATGTAAGTAATTTATTTAGTTTTGCCGGTGGACTTGGAATGTTTTTATACGGCATGCATCTTATGGCAGATGGTATACAAAAGACCACTGGTGATAGGTTGAAACAGTTACTTGGAATTTTAACGAATAATAAGTTAGTGGCAGTGTTGGTAGGAGGATTAATTACCGCTGTTATTCAGAGTAGTGGAGCTACCACCGTTATGGTTGTTGGTTTCGTAAACGCAGGAATTATGTCTTTAGGACAGGCAGTTGGAGTAATTATGGGTGCTAATATTGGTACATGTATTACTTCATGGATTGTTTCACTTGGACAATTAGGAGATGCCTTTAAGGCAATTTCACCTGAATTATATGCACCACTGTTAATTGGATTAGGCGCATTTTTTGTTATGTTCACTAAAAAACAAGGTAAAAAACTTACAGGAGAAATCCTGATAGGGATAGGACTCTTATTTGTAGGTTTAACATTTATGAAGGATTCAGCATCCTCCTACACAGATTTGCCAGTTTTTAAAGATGCCTTTATGTTAATGGGTAATAATCCTATTTTTGGTATTCTTATGGGTGTTTTAGTAACTGCTTTGATGCAAAGCTCATCAGCTTCTGTAGGTATCTTACAGACGATTGCAGCATCTGGTGGAGTAGTAACGACAGCATCTGCTATATTTATTAGTTTAGGTAGTAATATAGGTTCTTGTTTTACAGCAATTTTATCAAGTATCGGTGCACCTAAAAATGCGAAACGGGCAGCCGCTATTCATTTACTTTTTAATGTGATAGGAGCCTTTATATTTGGAACAATATTATTTATATTCTTTTCTTTTAATCGTAAATTTGCTCAAGGGCCAATTAACAGTGTAGGAATATCTATCTTCCATACTGTTTTTAATATATCCAATACGATACTGTTACTTCCTTTTTCTAATTTGTTAGTAAAAGCATCAAATTATCTAATTAAAAATGATAAAACAGAAACAACACTGGATGAAACAAAAGAATTGTTATTGCATTTGGATGACCGTATTCTGGAATCACCAACCTTCGCAGTGGAAAATGCTGTAAAAGAAGTGATTCATACTGGTCAAGTGGCTTTGCGAAATGTGGATCTTTCGATAGAGGCTATGTTGAATAATGATATCGAAAAAGCTAAAAAAGTAATAGAAGTCGAAAATAAAATTGATAAAATGGTGAATTTGGTGTCAAACTATCTAGTGAAGATAAGTAATCTTTCGCTAAATCAAAAACAGCATACTGTTGTAAATAATATGTTCTATACGATAGGTAACATCGAAAGAGTTGGTGATCATGCGGAGAATCTTGCTGAGATAGCGATTGAGAAGCATTCACATGGAATCAAGTTCTCTACTGTTGCACAAAATGAAATGATGGATATTTGTAAAGTATCTATAGATTCTTTTAAGCATGCACTCTTGGCAAGAGAAGAGATGAAGATAGAACATGTTAATGAAGTAGTTGCTCTGGAAGATAAGGTGGATTCTTTAGAGGATAATTTAAGACAAAGGCATATTGATCGATTGTCTAAAAATATCTGTGATTCTGAGACTGGTGTTGTCTTTATCGATGCACTTACAAATTTAGAAAGAATATCAGATCATTCCTTAAATATTGCCAACTATGTAAAAGCTGAATTATAGAGATTATTTTTTAGAAAAAACAAATATTACCTACTTTTTTAAATTTCACTTGATATTTTATAACAAATTAGGTAAAATATCACTTGAGGTCTTAGGGTTCGATAAAAAATTATCAATCCGATGACACATTAAAGATTAATACCCCTATGCATTACATAGTTATTCATAGGCAGGATATTATAAAAAATAACTTTTAGGAGGAATTTTTAAATGGCAGTAAAAGTTGCAATCAATGGTTTTGGACGTATTGGACGTCTTGCATTTAGACAAATGTTTGGTGCTGAAGGTTATGAGGTAGTTGCTATCAACGACTTAACTAACCCAAAAATGTTAGCTCACTTATTAAAATATGATACAGCACAAGGTAGATACAATGGTACAGTAGAAGCAAAAGAATCTTCTATCGTAGTAAATGGTAAAGAAATTAAGATCTACGCTGAAAGAAACGCTGCTGATCTTCCTTGGGGAGAATTAGGAGTAGACG